>DASTCX010000001.1 GCA_035710745.1 Candidatus Eremiobacteraceae bacterium
CATCTACAACTTCGCGAACTTCTACAACACCCAGCGACCGCACAAAGCGCTCAACGGGAAGGCACCCCTGCACAAGCTCGCGCAGGCTCGCAAAGTGTAGCGTAGCTGTGTAGACCCTACACTAAAGCTCGACCGCTACACAGCGTTCGAGCAAGATCGCGACGGTCGAGCTAAAGCTCGACCGCTACACAGCGTTCGAGCAAGATCGCGACGGTCGAGCTAAAGCTCGACCGCTACATACCATTTATCTATTCTAGCTGTTCGGGTCGAAGGTGTAGACGATCCGATACGTTTCGGTGGCCGGCTTGCCGTCGATCTCCGGCGGCTCGAAACGGCTCGCGTGTGCGGCCGCGACGGCAGCACTGTCGAGTTGGCGGTTTCCAGTCGACTGATCGATCGAGACGGTGAGAACTCGGCCGTCCGGCCCTATCGTCGCGAGCACGATCGCCGTGCCGCCGACGCCCTGCTCTTTTGCGATATCGGGATACACGGGTTCGACGCGGTCGGCGAAGCGCGCATCGACGACGATCGTCGGCGCGTATACCGGAGTCGGCCCAGCATCAGGAGTCGCCGTCGCTTGTACCGGCGGTTGCGTACTCGCCGGAAGCGGAGCGGGAGTAAAAGCGTTCTGCGTCGTCGCGACCGAGGAACGGGGCTGCGAGCTGATCCGCGACGACGCGAGCAGTTGTGCCGCAAGATGCGCGGCTGCTAGGCGGGCCGCGGCGGAATGCTTGGCGGTCGCGCTCGAAGCGGTTTGCGCGTGCGCATCGCTCGGCGTCGAGGTCGGGAGCGGCGTCGGCGTCGGTTCGGGAGTCTGCGTCGCATTCGGTGACGGCGACGCGCCGGACGTGGTCGAGGGACTATGCGATTTATGTTTCGTCAGCGTCGGCGCGACGATCGGCGGCGCGTAGTTCTGCGCGAGCGAAAGCGATGCGGGTTGCGACGTAGCCGCGGGACCGGACGGTGCTGCGCCGCCCTTGCCATGGCCGTATGCCGTGAAGCCGGCGATTCCGCCGCCGGTGACCACGACGACGATCCCCGCGACGGCGGGAATGCGCCAGCTGAACGACTTTTGCTGCGGCTTCTTCGGACGACGCAACAGATGTTGCGGATTCGCAGGCGTGCTCACGGAGGGCTCCCGGCATGAACGCTTGGTGTGACGGCCGTCACAGGAGCGACGGCGCTCGTCGTATCCTTACTATCGTCGGGCCGCGGGAGCAGTTTAGGTGAGTTGAAAAGCGAGCGCGCGGAGCAAGGCGACACCCGTCGCAAGGGCACGTTCGTCGAGGTTGAACTCCGGCGAGTGGAGCGATGCCGGCTGCGGATCGTCGGGCGACGCACACCCGAGTCGGATCATGCAGCCGGGGACTACTTGCGCGAAATACGCGAAATCTTCGGCGCCCATCGTCGGCACCTCGAGCTCGACGACGGAAGCGACTTGCGGCACCTCGCGAGCGATCGCCATGACCCTCTGCGTCAACGGCGCGTCATTGTGCACGCTCGGATAGCCGTGGACGAGCTCTACCCCATGCGACGCGCGATGCGCCGCGCAAATGCCGGCGACGATTCGCTCGATGCGCTCGGGAACCGATCTGCGCACGTTCTCATCGAGACAGCGGATCGTGCCTTGCAGCGTCGTTTTGTCCGCGACGACGTTGCGGCGGTAGCCGCCGTCGATGCGGCCGATAGCGATGACGACCGCCTTCAATGGGTCGATCTCGCGACTCGCGATCGTCTGCAGCGCGCCGACGACTTCCGCCGCCACGGGGATCGTGTCGACCGCATTGTGCGGATAGCCTGCGTGACCGCCGCGGCCGCCGATCTGGATATCGAAATCGTCGCACGACGCGGTCATCGCGCCGGCGCGCAAGCCGATCGAGCCGACGGGCAACGTCGGCCACACGTGGAGCATCGCGACGGCGTCGACGTCGGGCGATGAGAGCGCGCCGGCTTCGATCATCGGCTGCGCGCCGCCGGGCCCTTCTTCAGCGGGTTGGAACAGAAATCGAACCGCGCCGCGCAGCTTTGACCGCTCGCGTGCGAGCGAGACCGCGGCACCGAGCAGCATCGCCGTGTGCCCGTCGTGGCCGCACGCGTGCATCGCGCCCGGGACCTCGGATGCGAAGTCGAGTCCGGGTCGTTCGTGGATGGGCAAGCCGTCCATGTCGGCGCGCAGCGCAAGCGTCTTGCCCGGGGCAGCGCCGGTCAGAGTGGCGACGATGCCCGTGCCGGCGACGCGCTTCACGTCGATGCCGGCCGCGCGCAGCTCGCGCTCGACGAGCGCGCTCGTCTCGCGTTCCTCGAATCCGAACTCAGGACGTCGATGGATGAGCCGGCGCCAGCGGATGACATCGTCGATGATCTCCGCGGGCGGAGCGATCATACGGGCAGCGGCGTGCGCGCCTCGCGGCCCTCGGCGATCGTGCGCTCGATGTCTTCGGTCGACTTCGGCGTTCCGTCGGTCAGGTTGTCATGCCCGCCCGGGGTGATGAGCAGGTTGTCCTCGATGCGGACGCCGATGCCGCGGAAGCGGGCGTTGACGCCGTCCTCGTCCGGCACGTAGATGCCCGGTTCGATCGTGAGCACCATGCCGGGCTGGAGCAAGCGCCAGTCGCGCGCTTCGCGCATGCTGCCGACGTCGTGCGTATCCATCCCGAGGAAATGACCGATGCGGTGCATGTAAAAGCGTTTGTACGTGCCCGACGCGATCGCATCGTCGAGCGGGCCCTTGATCAGTCCGAGATCGATGAGGCCTTCTGCGATGACGCGCGTCGCCGCCTCGTTGACGACGGTGTTGTACGCGACGCCGGGCTTGCACAGCTCGATGCAGCGCGCTTGCGCCGCGAGAACGATATCGTAGACGGCGCGCTGTTCGGGGGTGAACTTGCCGGACATCGGCCACGTGCGCGTGATGTCGGCGCAATAGAAGTCGACCTCGGCGCCGGCGTCGATGAGGACGAGTTCGTCGTCGCCGACGCGCCGCCGGTTCGTCACGTAGTGGAGGATCGTCGCGTTCGGTCCGCTCGCCACGATCGATGGGTACGCCGGATATTGTGCGCCTCGGCTCGTGAAAACGTATTCGACGATCGCCTGGATCTCGTACTCGTGCATGCCCGGCCTCGAGCAGGCCATGGCGGCGATATGCGCTTCCCGCGAGATCGCGCCCGCACGACGCATGCCCTCGATGTCCGCCGGCGACTTGAAAACGCGCATCTCGTGGAGAGCCGTGCTCGGGTCGACGAGTGTCAGCGGTCCGCCATCGGCGCGCCGGCGCGAGGAGCGGTAGCCTTTCAACAGCGACACGATGCGGCGGTTGAACGCGTCGTCGCGGTCGAACGCATAGAAGAGCGTCGGCGCGCTGTCGAGCAGCTCGGGCAGTCTCGCGTCGAGCTCGGCGATCGGATATGCAGCATCGACGCCGAAGTCGCGCACCGCGCCTTCGACGCCCGCGCGTTTGCCATCCCAGGTCTCACGCTCGGGGTCGCTCGGACGCACGAAGAGAACGCTCTTGGTCGTCGCGTGCCCTGGCGCGAGGACGAGCACGCTCTCCGGTTCGTCGAAGCCGGTGAGATAGTGGAGGTCGGTGTCTTGACGATAGAGATAGTGCGAGTCGTTGGTGCGGATCGTCTCCGGCGCGCTCGGCAGGATCGCTACCGCATCGCCGATCTTCGCGACGAACGCCGCTCGGCGTCGTGCGTACTCGCTGCGGTTGTCGCTCAAAGGTTCCTCTCTTCACGCAAGCGGGGCAGCATATCGCGGATCTGTTTGACATCCGAAGCGTCGGGGCTACGCTCGAGATACGCCTCGAAATCTGCGATCGCGCGGTCGTACCGGTGCAGCCTCGCGAAGAGGATGCCGCGGTCCCGAAGCTCGGTCGAGTCGCCCGGGTCGAGCGCGAGCTGGAGCTCGATCGCCGTCAACGCCGACGAATAGTCCTTGGCGTGGCTGAGCACGTTCTTCAAGTTCGCGAGCACGCGTTTGATGATCGCGCGGGGTGCGACCGGCTCGAGAAAGCGATCGGACCACGTGACGCGGCCGCCCGTATGGCGGTCGACGATGTCGACGCATTGCGTCGCGTCGATGATGCGGCCCTTGTCGAACGCGTCTATGAATAGGCGGCTCGTCGCGTCCGGAAAGCGGACGACGAAATGGCCGGGCAATCCGACCCCTTCGAGGCGCAGGCCGATGCGTCGCGCGACTTCGATGACGACGATCGAGAGCGTGATCGGGATGCCGGTCCGCCGTTCGAGCACCATCGAGAGCAAGCTGTTGCCCGGTTCGTGATAGCGCGCCGCGTTGCCGCGGAAGGCTCCGCGGTCGAAGACCGCATCGAGCACGGCGCCGGCCATGGCATATGAATCCGTAGCGCCGCCTGCCGCATGTTCGGCATCGAGCGCGATAGCGTCGAGCTCTTTGAGCGAGCGCCCGATGTCGACGTTTTTCTCGAAGACGGCGCTGACGAGCAGGCACGCGCGATCGAGGTGCGGTTGTGCGCCAAGCGCGTCGCAACGCTTGACGTATTCGGCGAACTCAAGACCTGCCATGACGGCGTCCATCGCCGTATGACTTCTACCCGGCTCCATACGCCCCCTCGACGCCGAGCGGAGAGCACCCCGCAGGGTCGCAAGTCCCAACCACCGGAGGGGACGCGCGGCTCACGCTCGGAATGGAATGATGGGCTACATTTAAGAAGCCCCCACTCCCACTATTTGTCCGGAAGAGAGTTCGACGGCGGATGCGCGTGATTGCCGGTGACGGCCACGGCGAAGACAGATTCGAATCCGACGGCGGACTGCTTCGCCTCGTCCACTCGGTCGAGACGGCGGAGAGCGAGACCGAAGTGTTCGCTGTCGTCGCCTCCGGCGTTTCGTCTCTCTTCGATGCCGCTTGCGCGGTCATCGTCCTCGCGCCGATCGACGGATCGCTCGAAGTGGCCGCATCATCCGCGTCGTTCGACGAATTCGCGGCGGCGGTCCGCGAGCGGAGGCTGCCGCTTTCCGCAGACGGGCTCGCAGCGGATGCCGTGCTCACCGGCGCGTACGCGGTCGATCGCACGCCGTTCGCCGACGAGCCGCGTGCGCTCCTCGAGCTCTTCCCCGGTCGCGAGAACGTCCGCGCTGCGGCAGCGGTCTCGCTGACGGCGCGCGAGGGCACGATCGGCGTGCTCGTTTTGTTCAGCGATCGGGAGACCGCGTTCGGCAGCCGCCGCATGGAAGCGCTCCGCGTCTTCGCGTCGATCGCGGCGCTGGAGATCCACCGCCGCAGACAGCTCGCCGGCCTCATCGCCCAGCGCTCGGACGCTCGTGCGATGCTCGAGGTCGCAAAGGCATTGGGCCGCCACACCGACGAGCGCGAAGTGCTCGCCGACGTCGTCGCGCATTGCCGCTCGTCGACCGGCGCATCGTTCGCGATCGCTTGGGTGCTCGAAGGCAATCTCTTCCGCCCCGCTGCGATCGACGGCGACGATCGTGGGTTCGCCCTCGCTGCAAAGCTCAACGCCGACGCCACGCTTCCGCTCGGCCAAGGACCCGAAGGTCGCGCGGTACGCGCGCAGCGGATCGAGGCCGTGAAGGACGTCGAGGGTGATCGTGCATACGCGCCGTGGCTCGACGCCGCTCGTGCGAGCGGGTTTCGCTCGATCGTCGCGGTGCCGCTCTCGTCGGCCGAGCGCGCGACGGTCGTCGCCGTCTACGCCGCCGACATCGATGCGTTCAACGACGCAGACCTCGCGCATCTCGAGGCCTATGCGAGCCATGCGCGGCTTGCGCTCGATCGCGCACGCGCGTTCGCGGACGCCGCCTCCTCGGCGCGAGACCGCGCGCTTCGAGCGGCCGGCGCAGGCGCGGTATCTCACAGTCTCGACCTCGGCGACGTCGCACGCAGCATCGCGCGTGTCGCCGGCGAGACGGCGGGCGCCGAGTTCGCGGTCACCTATGTCGGCGACAACGATTCCCTCAGCATCGGCGGCGCGTGGAATGCGCCCCCGAATCTGGCGATCAACACGACGCTGAACCTGGCCGATCCGACCCTCGCGAACTATCCGCCGGTGCAGGCGCTGCGAGAGCGTCGTATCGTCGCGTACGAGGACGTCATGTCCGACGCGCAGTGGTTGCGGCAGGGTTGGGATCAGCAGGCGCTCGCACATGGCTTCAACGGTGTCATCGCGGCGCCGCTCGCGAACGACCGTCAGGTCGGCGCCGTCGTCATGTTCCTACGCGGTAAGCCTACGCTGGACTCGGCGGCGACGTCGCGGCTCGTCCGCCTCGGCGCGGAAGGGTCTGCGGCTATAGGATCCGCGCGCAAATTCGAACGCGCGCGCTCGGCTCGCGATTTCCTCAACCGCGTGCTCGAAGAATCGACCGACGCGATCGTCCAGATCGACCTGCAAGGTCTCGTCGTCGGCTGGAACGGCGGCGCCGAGCGGATGTTCGGCATGTCGCGCGATGAGGCGGTCGGGTCCGATTTCGCGGAGATGGCGATCGTGCCGCCGCTCAGCCGCGACGACGTCCGCGAGATGTTCTCGCGCGTCGCGCGAGGCGAGCACGTCCGATCGATGGAGATCGTCTGCCGCAGCCGCGACGGCGATCCGATCGACATGCTCTTGTCCGCGACTCCCTCGCGCGACGAGGACGGCAATATCGTCGGGCTCGTCGCGTTCAGCAAAGACATCACCGAGCAGAAGAAGCGCTTCGGCGAGCTGCTCGAGCAGAACCGGCGGCTCGCCGTCATCCGCGAGATCACCCGCGCATTCTCGCGCGAGGTTGGAGTCGTCGCGGTCGCGCAGAAGGGGCTCGACAAGCTTCTCGAAGCGCAACGTCTCGACGCCGGGCGCGTATACGTGTACGACGAGCGGGAAAGCCGTCTCGTGAATGTCGCGCAACGCGGCTTCGCACCGGAGGGCTGCGAGACGGTCGACGTCCGTCCGGTGACGACCGGCAGCGAAGGGCTGTTGTGCTCGGCGGTCTACTACCGCCAGACGAGCGTCCTCAACGACGTCGACGGGCAGATACTCGAGCATCCTCACCTCATCGATCGCGATCCCGCCGACGTGAGCGCGGTGCTCACGAAGCCGCTCGCGATCGGAGATCAGATCATCGGCGCGATCCAGGCCGTCGGTTTCGACGGACGGCGCCTGTCGTTCGACGATCAAAACCTTTTCCACGCCGTTGCGGACGAACTCGCGGCGTCGATGCGTGCCGCGCAGATGCTCGAAGAAGCGTCGCGCCTCGCGATCACCGATCCGCTCACCGGCTTGTACAACTACCGGTTCACGAACGATTTCTTGAAGAAGCGGCTTTCGGAAGCGCGCCGCCGTCGCCGGCCGTTCTCGGTCATCATGGCGGACGTCGACGGACTTCAGGCGATCAACGAGCGTCACGGCCGCTCGGTCGGCGACGACGTGCTCAAGCAGTTCGCTCGCTGTCTCGCGTCGTGTGTCCGATTGTCGGACGTCGTCGCGCGCTACGGCGGCGACGAGTTCATCGTGCTGCTCCCGGAGACGCAGCTCGGCGATGCCCTCATGCTCGCCGAGCGGATGGCGCACGCGTTCGCGACTCGCGATTGGGAGCGGCCGGTCGAGGATCTCGAGTTGAGCGCATCGATGGGCTGCGCCGCGTTCCCCGAATCCGGCTCGAACACCCAGATGCTCTTGAAGGCGGCCGACGCCGCGCTCTATCAGGCGAAGAAGGCCGGCAAGAACGCGATCTTCCCGCGCGCCGACTCGCTCCCTCGCTTCGCCGGCTGACCTCGCGCACTAATGACCGCCGCGACCTGTCTAAGAGAAAAGGGAGATACCGTCTTGGCTGTCAAGCCCGGACGGTATCATAGTTGGGGTCAAAGGGCTTTTGGCTGCGCAGCACGCCGTACGCGATGTGAATGAGTTTGCGCATGACGGCGCCGATGATGAGCATTTCGCTCTTGCC
>DASTCX010000002.1 GCA_035710745.1 Candidatus Eremiobacteraceae bacterium
GCCTCGCATTGCGCTGGCCGCGGCGGTCGAGCTAAAGCTCGACCGCTACAACTTACTGAGTGCAGGCCGCGGCGGTCGAGCTAAAGCTCGACCGCTACAACTTACTGAGTGCAGGCCGCGGCGGTCGAGCTAAAGCTCGACCGCTACAATATCAAGAGCGAGATCGCAGCGATGCGGATTCAAACGTCTAGGGGTGGGTGGGGGACGCGGGTGGGGATGGCATGACTTCGCCGTCGCAGATACGGACGAGCTTGTCGGCCGCGATCGCGGCTTGCGATTCGGACGACGCGATGATCCAGCGCTGACGGCCCCACTGGAGGACGTCTTCGAGGTCGCCCGCTCTTGGTGTAGGCGAAACCTTCGGATCGGGGCTCGAGTTCGCCATCGAGTTGACGCCGGGTTGATCGACCGGGTCGTCGAGCAACGAGATGCCGTACTCGTTATAGCCCGGCAACAGCATGTATTGGATGTTCGTCTCAGCCGTATCTTCCGACGTGTGCTTGTCTTCGAGCACGTGGATGACGTTCGTCAAGTCGTAGCTGACGGTACGCTGCCGGTCGATCGCCTTTTGGAGCTGGGAAGCCGCCTCTTGCAAAGCCGCCTTGCGTTGCGGATCCGTCGTCTGCTTCGCCTGCGCGAGCAGCGAGTTCACTTCGGCTTGGGTCTGCGGGATCTGCTTGAGCATCGCGCCGACGTCGGCGATCAGCTTGACGCGGTCGTCGTATACGCGCATCGCGCCATCGCGCCTGTTCCAATCGAGATCGATCTGATGGATCGTCGAATCGACCGAGTCGAGGTGCTTGTCGGAGCCGATGATCCCGGTCGTCGCGCTGTTGAAGTGCTGGACGAACGTCGAACAATACGCGCTCGTGTATATGGTCGCGAGGGTCTTCGGCTGGCCGGGCGACGGGCTCGTAGTCGGCGCTCCGGCCGGCACGCGATCGATGAGCACGAGCGGTGCGAGGGACGGACTTGGAGAGGCTTGCGGCACCGCGGCGGTCGCAGGTGCGCCGCTCGACGGCGGTGCCGGGTTTTGCGCGGGCACGGGAGAGGCGGCGGCCGCCACGAAAATGGCGGCGCCTAGGGCGATCGCGATAGTGCGACGCTGGCCCATAGTTCGTGGATGTTCCGCGACCCCGAGTGACGGACCTGGAGACTTTTCATCTCATGTCGCGATATGACGTGGTCGTGGCAGGCGGCGGAGCCGCCGGTCTCAGCGCCGCGATCTTCCTGGCCCGCGCCGGCGTCAGCGTCGCCGTGTTCGACCGAGCCGAGTCGAGCTTGCGCCGCGTCGAGAAAGTCTACAACTACCTCGGATTTCCGGACGGCATCGGCGGTACCGAACTGCTCGTACTGGGGAGGCGGCAAGCCGAGCGCTTCGGCGCAGCCGTTCTCGACGCGAGCGTCGACAGGGTCGCGCCGACCTCCGACGGCTTCGCCGTAACGGCGGACGATGCTGCGCACGAATGCGCGTACTTCATCCTCGCGTCGAACAAGCGCACCGATCTGGCGAGCGCGCTCGGCATCGAGCTCGGCGGCTTCGGGGGACGTTTCGTCCAGACGGATGAGAACGGCGCGACCGCCGTCGACCGCTGCTACGCCGTCGGCCGTATCACGGGGCGCCCAAGTCAGGCGATCATATCGGCCGGCGACGGCGCACGCGTCGCGATCGCGATCATCGAGCGCATTCGCGGCGGCTACTACGTCGATCACGACACGTAGGATCATGACGTATAAAGCAGGGAGCACGCTGTAGATGGGAGTCGCACGTCGGCGACATGGCGCACACGTGGCACCTGTCCGCGCCGCGCTCGTCGTTCTCGGCGTCCTCGCCGGCATCGTCGTGCTCCTCGGCGCCTGGTTCATCCGGGCGCCGCTTCCAAAACTCGACGGCACGATCGATGCTGCCTCGCTCAAGGCCGAAGTGACCATCCGGCGCGACGACCGCGGCATCCCTCACATCGAAGCGTCGTCGGCATCCGATCTTTTCTTCGGACAAGGTTTCGCGTGCGCGCAAGACCGCTTGTGGCAGATGGACGTCTTGCGGCGCGAGGCTGAAGGGAAGCTGTCGGAACTTTTCGGTCCGGTCGCGTTGAGCGTCGACGAGTATTTCAGAACGATCGGCCTCGGCGAGATCGCGCAAGCGACGGCAGATCGGGCATCGCCCGCCGAACGGCAAATCCTTCAGTCGTATGCGGATGGGGTCAACGCCGCGGCATCGACCCGTGCGCTCCCGCTCGAATTCCGTTTGCTCGGCTACAAGCCGCAGCCCTGGACGCCGGCCGACACGCTCGCCGTGGGACTGCTCATCACGAAACAGCAAGACGACAACTGGAAAGACATCCTCTTGCGCTCCGATATCGCGGCGAAGGTCGGAACCGTCGCGGCCCACGCGCTCATGGATTTCCAAGTGCCCGCGCTCGAGGAGTACATGCCCGGCTACACGCCGCACGCGAAGCCGCAGTCCGGGGGCACGAACGCGACGATGATCGAGCCCGCGCTCGATCTCGCCCGCGCGCAAGGCGTCGACTCACCTGCGCTCGCCGATCATCAAGGGTCGAACAACTGGACCGTCGGGGCATCGCGCACGACGACGGGCAAGCCGGTGCTTTCGAACGACACGCACCTCGATCACACGCTGCCGAGCACATGGTGGGTATCGCAGATCGAAGGCGCGGGCTACGACGTCGAAGGTTTCACACTTCCAGGCTTGCCCGGCGTCGTCATCGGCCACAACACGCGCATCGCGTTCGGCGTGACGAGCGCCGCCGAAGACGTCGAGGATCTCTTCGTCGAGCGGTTCGAATCGGCCAAGTCGGACCGTTACCTGGCGAATGGGAAGTGGCTCAAGGCCCAACATCGCGTCGAGCTGATCGACATCAAGGGTCGCGCTCCGCTCGCGCTCGACGTGCTCGTGACGAGACACGGGCCGATCATCAAGCGGTCGGGCACGACCGGCTTGGCTCTCAGCTGGACGGCGATGCGCGAAGGCACGAAGGTCAACGCGGTCCTCGATTGGGATCGCGCTTCCGATTGGCCACAGTTCCGCGCCGCGCTCTCCGAACTCGTGGGGCCGACGCTCAACTTCGCGTACGCTGACGTCGATGGTCACATCGGGTATCAAGATGCAGGGCGCGTGCCCGAGCGCGTCGCCGGCGACGGTACGATGCCGGTCGAAGGACAAGACGACCGCTTCGCGTGGAAAGGCGATGTACCGTTCGACGCCCTGCCGCATGCGCTCGATCCGCCGCGCGGATTCCTTGCGACGGCGAACAACGAAATCGTGCCCGGCACGTTCGCGCCATCGCTTTCGCGCGACTACTTGCCGCCATACCGGATCCACAAGATCGTCGAGCGGCTGACGCCGCCCGGAAAGCGGACGCCCGAAACGCTCGGGTCGATCCAGGGAGACGATTTCGACTACCCTCGCTGGCGTTTGGCCCAGACGGCCGCTCCGATCCTCGCCGCCTCGACATCATCCGCCGATCGCGATCTCGCCTCATTGATATCCGGCTGGAACGGCGATACGGACGTCGACGCCAACGCGCCCACGTTCCTCGCAGCGTTCGACCACGCGCTGCAGGACCGTTTGTTGAGGAAGCAGCTGGGTTCGGCACTTCTCACACGTTACGACGCTCATCAGCACTTGATAACGCCGCTCATCCGAGCACTCGACGGCGACGATACGCTCGCCAAGATGGGTATCTCTCGCTCGGCGATCCGGAGCGCGATCCTGCCGGCCGCGCACGACGCCGAAGCGGCGCTCGGCTATCCGAAGCGGCCGCTGCAGAAGTGGGGCGACGCGAACGCGGCCGTCTACGAGCACCCGCTCGCGATCGGTTGGCCGTTGACGCTGCTGAACGCTCCGACGATTCCCCAGCGCGGCGATCCGTATGCCGTCTTCCAAAGCAGGCCCGATTTCGGACCCTCCATGCGCTTCGTCGGCGACACGAGCGATTGGGATCATTCGTCGATGCTGCTGACGCTCGGCGAATCCGGAGTCTGGACGGATGCGCACTACGACGACATGGAGCGCGATTGGGTCGACGTCGAATACAGACCGACGCCGTTCAGCGACGCCGCTGTGTTAAAAGCGACGACCGATACGCTGCGTCTCGAACCGGCCGCGCCTTAGGATGGAGGGTCGCCGCCCGGATAGAAGCACGCGGCCATGATGCGCATCCGGCTTCGCTTGCTGCTGACGAGCTTCAACAAATCCGCGATGGACTACGCGCTCGCGCGGCTCGAGGTCGCACTCGCCAACCCGCATGCGCCCGCGCCGCCGCTCGTCGATCGCGTCGGCCTGCAGCTGCGCCCGGACGACGATTTCGACGCACGCTGGCCGGCCGCGCTGGCGCAAGTATCGTCGGCATCCGCTTACGTTGCCGACGCGAATCGCGGTGCGATCGCGGTCAAGCGCGACCTCGCATGGGCGCGGTTGTCTCGCACGGTCAAGATGATCCGCCAATTCGCCGACAGCATCGAGTGCTTCGCGCACGAGCGCGGCGAAGGCCGCATCGGCGGGGGCGGCGCTTGAATCTCAAGATCGCGGTGCTCGGCGCGGGTGTGATGGGGAACGGCATCGCGCACAGCCTCGCGGTCGGCGGCTTCGATGTCGAGCTCTACGATCCGATCGAAGCGGCGCGCATCGGCGCCATCGAGCAGATCCGCAAGAATCTCGCAAGAGGCGTCGAGCGCGGCAAGCTGAGCGCCGCCGAGGCCGACACTGCGCTGAAGCGAGTCAAGCCGGCGGTGACGCTCGCGGCCGCGCGCGATTGCGGGCTCGTCATCGAAGCGGTACCCGAAGAGATGGCGCTCAAGCACGCCATCTTCAAAGAGCTTTCGACGATCTGTCCGCCCGAGACGATCCTCGCGACGAACACTTCTGCGCTTTCCATCACGGAAATCGCGGCGGCCGCCTCAGACCCGACGCGGGTCGTCGGAATGCACTACTTCAACCCGGCGCATATCATGAAGCTCGTCGAGGTCGTCCGCGGGCTAGAGACGGCCGATCGCGCGGTCGAGGTCGTCGAGTCGGTTGCGAAGCAGTGCGGCAAAGAGACGGTTCTTATCAACGAGGCGCCTGGGTTCGCGACGAGCCGGATCAACGCGATGATCGGCAACGAAGCCTTCTATATGTTGATGGAAGGCGTCGCGTCGGCGCGCGACATCGATAAGGCGCTCAAGCTCGGCCTCAACCATCCGATGGGTCCGTTCGAGATGATCGACCTCGTCGGTCTCGACACGCGGCTCAAAGTACTCGAGTACCTGCACGCAACACTCGGCGAGAAGTTCCGGCCGTGTCCGCTGCTCGTCAAATATGTGAAGGCAGGTCGCCTCGGTCGCAAGGTCGGGCGAGGCGTGTACGATTACCCGAACGGCTAGAGCGGGTTCGCGCCGGTAAGGCGCCGAACGACGACTTGAAACCGGCCTGTCAATGGACCGGCTCGATTCTTGCTTTTGCTATCGGTCTTCCGAAGGCGGATCAAGGTAATGGCGACATCATCGAACACCGGCAATCCGACGGCGAGGACCATCGTCGTCGCTGTCCTCGCGCTCTTCTTGCTCGGAGTCGATGCGCTGAGTCTACGCGAGATATGGCACCCGCGCGGCATCTTCGGGTACGGCACGAACCTCGACGGCGTCGTCACCGGCGTCGATCGAGGCTCGCCTGCCGACACCGCCGGCATACGAGTGGGCGACCGCCTCGATGAATCGACGATGACGCCGCAGCAGCGCTGGGACCTCATCCAAATCCCAGCGGTCGATTCGGCGGGAATATCGAGATCGTTCGTAGTCTACCGCGACGGCGTCAAGCGGACCGTGACGCTCGTTGCAACGGCCGAGACGATCACCTTGACCGACCAGGTCGTCACCTTGATGTCCGCGCTCGGCGCCCTAGTCTTCATCGGTATCGGCGCGGCGATCATCTTGCTGAGGCCGGATCGGGCGACGTGGGGATTCTTCCTGTTCTGCCTCGGTTACGCTCCGGCCAGTCAGGACGTGTTCAATCTGGTCTTCCCAGCGCCGTGGGTCCTGTATGGCTCCATGGTGCTCTACGCGATCCTCGCCGCCGGCCTCGCAGGTCTCATCGTCTTCGCGCTTCGCTTCCTTCACTCGTCGGTCTCCGGATGGCGGCGATGGGCGGAGCTCATCGCGCCGGCGCTCGTGTTCGCGGGCCTTACCGCCGTTGGGGTGCTCGAGGTCTGGTACACGTACTTCATCGGTCAACCGGCAGAATGGATCGCGCACGTCGAATTTGCGGTTACGGCCGCAGGAGCGCTCGTCGTCATCGTCGCTCTCATCGATACGTACATCCACCGCACGGGCGCCGATCGACAACGGATCCGTTGGGTCGTTTTCGGCTTCGGGGCCGCCCTGATCGCGGAGCTTGCTGTCACGATAATCCAGACCGAAGCCACGAACACCCCGCTCGTCGTTACGAACGCGATCGGATTGCTGACGTTGATCGCACCGATCTCGGTCGCATACGCGGTCGTCAAGCACCGGGTCATCGACGTCAACTTCGTCGTCAGCCGCACGCTCGTGTACGGCATCCTCACGACCATATTCGTCGGCATCTTCGCGTTCATCGATTGGTTCGTCGGACGCGTGCTCGACCAGACACGCTGGGCGCTCGTCGCCGAGATCGCAGTCGCGATCAGCGTCGGCTTCTGGCTCAATGGGCTGCATAGCCGTGTGGACCGCTTCGTCGACAGCGTGCTGTTCCGTCGCCGTCACGCGGCGGAGCGACGGCTCACCCGGTTGGCGCGCGGCCTGCCGCACGCGACATCGATCGAGCTCATCGATACGTCGCTGATCTCGGAACCGATGGACGCACTCGATCTAACCTCGGCGGCGCTTTTCCGGCGCGACGCGTCCGGCCGCTACCGCCGCGTTACGGCGCACGGATGGTCGGCCGCCACCGCGACGACCCTTGCGACGGACGACCCGCTGACGCTTCATCTGCAAGCCGAGCGCGGACCCATTCGGCTATCTGAGATCCACTGGTCGCGCGACGATGCGCCGGGCGGTGCCGCTCGCCCCGGGTTGGCGCTGCCGATCACCGTCCGTCACGAACTCGACGCGGTCGTGCTCTTCGGCGCACACCGCGGTGGCGAAGACTTTGACCCGGACGAGTTATCGTGGCTAACGGCACTCGCGACCGCCGCCGGCGCTGCTTACGACCACTTGGAGGCCGACGAGCTGCGTCAGAACCTCGAGCAGCTCAAACGCGAGAACGAATCGCAGCGCCTGACGCTCGAGCGCAACGGCCTGCTCGCGACTTAACGGTGGCCCACTTGTAGCGGTCGAGCTTTAGCTCGACCG
>DASTCX010000003.1 GCA_035710745.1 Candidatus Eremiobacteraceae bacterium
AGCGGTCGCACCGGCGTCAAGCTCGTGCAAAATCCCGATGATCTGCTGCTCGCTGAATCGCTTCTTCATGGGCGTCTCCTCCAGGTGAGTACGCCCAGAAAATCACAGTCTCATTCGGCCCGAGTCTCGGGGGTCAGCGCAGCCGCAATCGGATGAGCTGGATTCCACCATTGAGACGGCTGGGCTAGAGACTCTTGAGTACAGCAAGCGGTGGGGGCAGTATCGTCTCAGGCTGACTGCTGACGACATACGCAAGAAGCCAGAGGTCCTTAGAGACCTCATAAGGATGGCCTACGAGCGACGCTCCGCCAATTGAGGCGCGTCGAGACGGTCATGGTAGTCAGGGGATAGTGCCCGCTCGGCTGGATCTGGCTTAAGTCGAGGACGGCACGTTTGGGCGAAACACCAACCGCCTAAGAACCGCGTCCATTGACTCGGCAGTGACGACCGCGAATAAGCATTTCCCGCTGCTTCCTGTTGCCCAGACGTTTCCAAGCCTGGACTTTTCCAGCGTGTCCGTTGATTCCATGTCACTCCTGCGTTTATACTCAACGACTAAGATGCGCTCATCTTTTAGGCGGGCGACAAAATCAGGGAAGAACTTGTCCGTCGATGTTTGCAACCAAAATGAGGTTGAGGACCGCCTAGAAAGATTCCGAACCCAAGTATCGACCTCGGCCATTGAGTCAATGAGGCAGGCGCAGTCGAATTCCTCACCGTTCGACCCTAGTTCACCAACCTTTGGATAAAAATGAGATTGAAAGACGTATCGACCTTCATAGAAACTTGTGGCCGGATAAAAATCGACTTCCGGCCTATACTCAAATACCACCTTGCTGTCGACTGCAATGTTTTGGCTGTCTTCAATCAGGCGATCCCAACGGATCTTTCGGGCGTTGCTCCTCAATCTATCAAGTACTCTAGCCACAGACGACCTGAGACGAAACCGATCAGTAATAAGTCGCTCTAGCGAAACGCCTTGACGTACGAGAGTTAGGTTCAGGGTGGAATTGATAAGCGATACCGCTTGTTCGCGGGGCAAGTCGGGATGAGAAATTGAGCGATCAATCCAGAGTGCCAGATCGCGAAGGCTCCAGTTGGGGACTCCCTCGAGCAACGATTGTTGGTAAGCGAGGTCATCCGACAAGGATCTAATGCTTATGCGACCTTCGTTCCCAACATCTATAGTACCGGTCCCCCCCTGCGCACCACTAATCGACAGCTCTTCCGAAGCCACGGCGACTAAGGTTTCATCGGAGATGTCGCCCCAAGCTGCCTGAAGTAAGCTATCATCGAGAACGTGCCGACCACTCCCTAACTCAATTGTCAATTGCGGAATAGTGACTGGACGCCTTGGCTCCACTGAGGTCGTCGGCGTGCCGGTAGCCCTAAGCCTGGCGCAAAGCTCATCGACTAGCTCTCGATCTTGAGGTGACGTAAACGAATTCCTAATATGTTCTTGTTCCCATTCCGTTGGCGTGGTTAGCAAAGTAAGCGTCAAGTCAGCGGGGTTAAAATTGATGCTACTCCTAACGGAGGCAGGTAAGGACGAAAAGATAGGCGGTTGCGAAACCTGGGTAGTTCGGTCCCGTATCTGCTCAGGGGTCAATTGCAATGGGCTTGTGACAAGTACTTGCTGCGCAAGGAATCTCTCGAATCCATTTTCTACAAGGGCATCGGCTAAAGTGTTTGCCGTGTTTGAGAAAGAATCCGACGTTGCTATAGCGTAAGCTCTACACAGCTCAGGGTGAGCCTGCGGTCGCCCATAGGGCATTCTAAGCACCCTGCCAAGTATTTGTTCCACAGCCGTTGCTGAATTCAAATTCGCAACGGTGAATAGCACGTACGCGAACGAGCAGTCCCAACCTTCGGCGAGCGCTTGAACCGTCACGATGTAGCGAATGTGGCAATCAGACGAGAACAAGTCGATACCCGTGACTTCATGCACGCTTGATGTTTGCTCCGCGACTTGTTCCCGAGGTACAGCACAATCAGATACTAAACTGTTGATTATCCTTTCTACGGTGACGTTCGTGCCTGACTGAGATCGAGGCTGTGCTTGAATCAAGAGTATTGGTCTTACATACGAAGAACGGTCTTGTGACGCAGAGATGCTCTCAAGACGTGAGCGCAGCTGAACGGCTTGCGCAAGACCTGCCTCCCATGATGCCTCCGTGTGAAGCTGAATAGGAAGCTTGATCATTCCCTCAGATTTCAATTCGAGAGCTGATACGTGCCACAAGATGTTGCTTGCGAACGAGTTCCGCGTGGGATCGTGAGTGGTTTGAGGCGTCGCTGTGAATTCAACTATACTTATGGGTCTCAACCGGGCTATTGTCTCGAACGACAAGGGCGTTCGGGCATTGTGAGCTTCGTCGACAATCACTAGCGGGCGATGAAGGCGCAGCACATTGCAGAGAGATGCGACCGGCGTTTGCTCAGATGTAAGCTCAAGCGCTTCTATGAGCTCAGGTCGTAGCCTTTGGAAGTGTTCGAGCAAAGCGCCATTCTCTTGATACACGCGTCGACCGTCAGTATCGGTGACGCGGAGACTCGCGAGTGTCGCTACGACCACCGTAAGTCTGTTCTCTAGGATCGCTCTTTCTACGGCTAGCGCCTCTCTGATGTCCAAAACCGTAACTCGGCTCGGATACGCCCTCTCCAGGACAACCCGGTAGGGGTGGGTGGGATTCCGGAGGGAACTCAAAGTCTGTGTGCGGATCGCATTCGAGGGGACAAGCCAAACTACGACGCAAGTTCCCGCGCCGAGTACCTCAGTGCCGACGGTGACGACCGTATTGGCGGCCATAAAAGTCTTGCCGCCTCCGGTGGGCACGCGAAGACATACATAAGGGATCTCTGGGAGATCGGGTATCGCAATAAATGGAACGGCGGCTCCCGTTAGAGCTTCGGTTGTTTCACTGAACGCTCTCGCGGCGTCACCGGACTGCACGAACGACGTGAAGTACCGTGTCACCGCGCTCATCGCCTCTTGCTGGTATTGTTTCAGCTCAAACATCACAGATCAGTGATTGACCAAAAAGTCATATGGCAACTGTCGAAAGGTTATACCCCTACTCTTGAGGAGTCGTCCATCAAGATGACACGCCTCAGCGTAGACGACGTGCGAGGTCGCTTCTTCTCTCAGCATGCCGAGTGAATCTAGATCAAGAACGAGTCGCTCTCCCTTGGAGCCAGGCCTAGGACTGCAGAGATAGTACGCCACGCCGTCTGCGGTGTCTAAGTACTCATCCGAGGAAATCGGACGCGTTATCGACCTTCTCGTTTCGAGATAATACACGTACTGCGCTAACTGTTCCCGGGATACTTTCGAGTTGAGGTCTCCATCCTCGGTGAGGAGGCGCTCTCCCAAGGTTGCGCAATTAATAGACCCGCCCAACCCTGGTACGTGCTGGCCGGATCGCGTGCTATAACCACTCATCACATTACGCAGCCGTGGTACCGTAACGTTCTCAAAAATGTGAGGTTCTAACTCAACGAGTACAAACCGGCGAGTTCCTCCGTCTTCACTGTTGAGCTTCAAAACAGCATGACCGGTCGTGCCACTTCCCGCGAAGGAGTCCAAAACGATAGCGGTTGGATCGGTCTTTGTAGCTGCGCGTACAAGGTAATGGATAAGGCTAACTGGCTTGGGATAGGGGAATGCTTGCCCCTGTTCTACCCCGAGTATTTCTGAAAGTTCGCGCGAAGCGTCTTCGTTCGTCCCAATGCCAAGTTTTGTCCCAAGCACGTCTAAGAGCTCCTCGCGAGCGACTTCGGAATCATCTACGTTGGCATCTTCGTCGAGCAACGTTCTTGGTCTCTTGAACTTCTCAGCCTGATTCCAGCGCAGCGCGTTAAACCCAAACTCATTGGAGAGCGTGACCTTCGTCCCTAGTGTAATCTCTTCGTCTAGTTTCTCTTGAGTCCAGACAAAATTTGCACGCGCCCTAAAGGCGCAGGTTACGATCCCGCCCTCGATGACGAGCTCGTCTAGAAACTCAACTGCCGTGCCGCCTTCGCCGCGAATGCCGGGTGCATACTTACCGTCGCCTAAGCCACCGCGAGCGCTTCCATTCTTCCTCGCAACGATCAGGTTAGCCGGGAACGTCAACGTCTTGCTCGCGTTCGTACGCTTTACGAGCGGTTGAAGTTTGTCAGAATATGCCGGTTCCCCAAAAAGGCTCGTATCTTGAATCTCCTTCGCGTAGGCGAAAACGAAGTCTGTCATCTTGCGCATCGTGCCGGAAAGGTGACTTCCCTTTTTCTTACGCACCCAAGTTAGAATTCCGATCCGATTGCGCTCGAGAAAGATTTCGTCCATGAGGTTTGCAAGATGACCAGCCTCATTTTCGTCAATGGTTACGAAGATCACGCCGTCATCGCTCAAAAACTCACGAAGCAGCCGCAACCTCGGATACATCATGCAAAGCCACTTGTCGTGCCTTGTAAGATCTTCGCCGACCGGCCCGACCACCTGCCCCAACCAACGACGGATCTCAGGTGAGTTGACGGCATCATTGTATATCCACTTTTCGGTTCCAGTGTTATACGGCGGATCAATAAATATGCACTTTACGCGCTTCGCCAAATAGGGCAATAAAGACCGCAGTGCGATGAGATTGTCCCCTCGTACGACAATGTTGCCTCCAACAGAGCTATTACCCGCCAACCCAGGCAACCAGTCGAGGAGCTGGAACGGCACATCCTGGTCGTGATGGATGACCGCGTCTTTCCCAATCCAATCCAACGAAGGCATTGCTTTACCCCGTCCGGGTGGAATGCGCTGACAGAAAGTCTATCGTTGCAACATCAATAGTGAACAAGGCGGGCCACGACCTGCGCGTTGCGATGGCTAATTGCCGCCGATTCAGCGACCGACGGCCCGTCTCATCGCGGTAAGACTCGGTTTTGACTGGAGCCACGGCGGCGGATCGACAAGGATGTCGGCACTCAGGTTTCAGTGTCTTCGACCTTCCCCGCAACTAATAACCGAGCCTCCGCGGCTAACCAAGACGGCAAACTGATGAAATTTGTGCTTTAACTGTTGGGTCTTGCGCCTTTCTTGGCGGTACCGGCCATATCGTGCGCAGCCCGTCGGGCATCCGGGATACCAGGCGATAAACGGCGTTGCGAAATTAGGTTTGCAAAGCGCTCCGCTGACTGTGTACTAACGCGCCTTAAATTCTGATCCTCATCGAGATTGATGTGGAATAACCCAAAGTCGCTGTTGTTGTCAAAGGGAAGACCCCATTCACGGTTTGACGTGATGCTCCAGCACAGGTAGGCGATGATCGGAGCACCGCGGCGCCAGGCGTGTTCGACCTGCTCGATGTGCGCGTTGAGATATTTGGCGCGCGAGAAGCCATCGGCTGACGTCACACAACCGTTCTCGATGACCATGATCGGCTTGCCCGGGAACTGGTCTTCAGCTTCCCGGATAAGGCCGTCGAGCACGCCAGGCCAGACGGGCGCCATCGCGTAGTGACATTCAGCAGCGGCCGACAGTCGTTGCAGCTCGCCTGGCCAGATCGAAGAGATTCCCCAATAGTAGTCGAGGCCGACATAGTCGAGCGTGCCGACGCATTCGGACGGGCACAAGAACTTCGGTAGCTTTCCGGCCATTCCGAGGTTCCACCAATTTGTGCCTACGAGCGTTCCGAACATCCCAAGTGACTTGCGGAAATCGTCGAACGCGCCTAGAAGCGAGCGCGTCGCGTTCCACCTATGATCGCCGGTGAGCTCAACAAAGCGGACTTTAGCGTCGCCAGCGCCGAAGATTCCTCGCGCGATGACGCGAGCCAGGTCCGGCTCTAGCCCACGATAGCCGCCGGCGCCGTCGGGCATGCACAAGCCCTCGACTCCTGGCCGTATGCCGACGCGAAGCACGCCTCGCTTGCGGATCATGTCGATCGTTCGATCGAGGTCGGGCACGCCGGATGGGCCATGGCTAGGTGGCGCCTCGTCGCCCGGTCCGGTCAATGCGGCCATATCGGTCATCCCGATCGTCTTGCGGTTCACGCCGCGCGGCAGCTCCGGATGCTTTCTCTTGTACTCCCTCAAAGTGCGGTCGACTGCGTTGAGCAGCGTCCGGCTCCCTAGCGCCATGACGATACCAATGGGCCAGCGTCGGCCGAAAACCGGCGTGAGCACGAGTCCGTCCGAGGCGTAGGGCTTCAGGAAGAGATCGAGATCGAAGACGGCATCGAGCTTGCCCGCCCGTAGCGCCGCGACCGCCGATGCCGGATCATCGAAATACTCGACGTCCGCAGCGGTGAAGAGCCCCCCGCACGTCGAGGCGGTGACCGCCTCGTTGATGACGCCGACACGGGCCTTCCATGTCTGAAAATTCGCCGGCAGCGCAAGCGATGACGCGTGGAGCAGAACGGGACTCGCCATCGCGTACGGCTCCGAGAAGAGCACCTTGCTCATCCGCTCCTGCGTCATGGCCACCTGCGCGATGGAGATGTCGACCGAGCCCGTGTTGAGGATCTTGTGTTGCGACAATCGCACCGCTTGCTTTATCGCCTGCTCGGGCGATTTCAGATGCGTCGCGTTCCGATCGACCAGTCGCTGAAGCCAGCGTGGCAAACCCAGCACGAGCGGATTTGATCCGACCTTCGCCCGCGGATGCAGCACCTGAATCGCCGCCCGAGCGCGCGCATGCGCGCGAAAGAGATTTGGGATCAGCTTTAACACGGCTTCCATTTGTTGCTCGCCGGTCGCATACGGCGGCAAGCCCGGCGGCACCGGATACGAGCGCATCCAAAAACCCTTGATGTAGCCGTAGACGAGTTGGTTCGGTTCGTTCAGCGTCACGTAGTAGTCGATGAGATCACCGAGCCGCCGCGCGACCTCCGACGCGTACTTCTCCATCCGCGCGGGAAAGCCCGCATCGAGCATGCCCGCGCCGTCGCCCGCCGCCTGCACCCAAAGCGGCCACGTGTTGTGATGAAGCGTGACGACCGTCCACATGTCAGCGTCGCGCATATACTGCAGCACGTCGCGGTAGTGCGCGAATGCGGCGTCATCCCAAACGCCAGGTTCCGGCTGTAACCGCGCCCAGGAGAGCGATAGCCGAAACGCGCGGCAGCCTAAACCTTTCGCGAGATCGACGTCCTCGCGATAGCGGTTCCAGAAATCCGTCGCCTTGCCGCGCGGCACGAGGCCTCGCACCCGTTCCCACACGTCGCGGATATCATCCCGACCATCATACGCCTCGCACTGATGGTCGGCTGTGGCTACCCCGAAACGGAAATGCTCGCGCATCGGCGACCGACCTTCGCCGGAAAGGCTGCGCGTCTTGCTGGTTTGGAGAGGTCGCGGCGGTCGACCGTTAAGGTCGAGCGCTCCAACTTCGAACATGGTTGAGTGATAGAGCGGGCGAACGGCTTTGCCATGAGATTCACGGGCAAGACGTGCATCGTCACGGGTGGCGGATCGGGGATCGGCCGCGCGACATGCCTTCAGATGGCCGCCGAGGGCGGCAAGGTCGTCGTTGCGGACCTCAAGCTCGACGCAGCTCAAGCAACTGTGGACGACATCACCAAGGCTGGCGGCACAGCGATGGCCGTCGCAGTCGACGTCGGCGACTCGGCGCAGGTCCAGCAGGTCATCGCCAAGGCCGTTGCCGCGTACAATCAGATCGACGTCATCGTCAACGACGCCGCCATGATGACGTTCACGCCAATCGTCGACATCGCCGAAGCCGACTTCTTCCACGTGGTCACCACGAACCTCGGATCGGTGTTTTACTTCAGCAAGTACAGTGCGCCGCGTATGCCGGCCGGTTCCGTGATCGTCAACATCAGCTCCGTCCACGCGCATCAGACGACGCCGAACGTCGTCCCCTACGCGGCGAGCAAAGGCGCGATCGAGGCGTTCACGCGCGGTTTCAGCATCGAGATGCTCTCAAAGGGTATCCGCGTCAACGCCATCGCACCGGGCGCGGTCGACACGCCGATGCTCTGGAACAACCCGAACGTGAAAAGCGGTGCCGAGAAGATCGAAGGCGCGATCGGTAAACCGGAAGACCTTGCCAATGCGATCTGCTTCATCGCTTCAGACGACGCGAAGTTCATCAACGGCACGACGCTCGTCGTCGATGGCGGCCGCCTCGACACGCTCTAGGTCGCGAAGCTACCTCGGATTTACGCCCCTCGCTTTCGCCTTAGGCGCGGTCTATACGCGCGCTTCAGACGATCGAGGGCGACATCAAGGCGCCGAGCCGCCTCCGGCAGGCTCACGTCGAGCTGGCGGAGCGCGGATTCAACCGGCGCCCACCGAACCTTGGATGCTTGCGCACGGAGCGCTCGCTCAGCGATCTCGAGTGACTCGAGATCTCCCCAGTGCAAAAACGCGGCTATTCGGTCCGCGATCGCATCCTCAAACTTATAAACCGTCACGGGCCCATGAGGCGTTTTCACCGTGACAAAGGTTGTCACGGGCCGCCGGTCGATGTAGGGCGTGTCAGCGACGAGGTCAAGGGTAAATGGCGTGTCGTCGTGCACGAAGTCTCGGCCCGAAGCGGAAAAGCCGAGGGGCGCGACAGCCTCTGCGAATGCGCGCCTCGTCGTGCCGCGGAGGGCCGCGAAGTCGATATCCTTGGATGTGTAGACATCGGGCGCGTGCAAAGTCACGGCGCTTCCCCCGACGACGGCCACCGGAATGCCCGCATTTGCCAATGCTCGGCTTGCCTCAGCAGCAACCTCGGACAGCGAAGCCCCCTTTAGGCTCAAAGAGCTTTCCCCATCGCGCGCGGGCGTCGACGTATCGCTTTCCACATGCGCGCATAGTCGGGTCGATCGCCCATCTTGAGAAGTAGATCCAAGAGACGCTCGTATTCCGGGTAGCGTCGATTGAGCTCTGCAGTGCGGATGGTTCCGACACGGCGCGTCTGAACAGCGCCGGTCAGCTCGAGCGACGCGAGCGCCCGCTGGACCTCGATCGGCCGGCGTTCGATGACGCGTGCGATTTCGGATACATACGTCGATCCAAGCCTCGCAAGCGCTACGAGGGTATCGGTCCTCGCCTTCGATCCGAACAACTTGTCCACGGCCCTAGGATAACATAAATGTAGCTGTATTGCTACATAACCGTTATATCGTCCGGGACGCGGTGGGCGCGACTCTCGCAAAGATCGAAACGACGCTGGAGCAGGTCCTCGACGCAGTTACGCCTCGAACCCGCTCTTCCGAATCGCCGGGTCACCCCTAAATTCGCTGGATTAGGTACCCGCGGCAGATCCGAATCGAAGCACGTACTTGATGATGAGCCGATCGAGGGTCGCCGCCGCTGACGGCGAGCCGTAATTGATGTAGAGGTCGCCGCTACCAGTCCGTGTGTGGAAGCCTGCCGCCAGGTTCGTTCCGGTTTGCGTCGAGAACCCGCCCAGGCCATTGATGCCTCGCAACGATAGCGTTAGATTCGTCGACGGCCCCACGTTCCAACCGAGCGAGACGCGTCGCAGCCATTGCGAGTCGAGACTGCCGGTCGAAAGCCCGCGCTCGTATGAACCGTCGTATTCCAAGCCGAGCGTGTAGCGCGAGCCGAGCGGCTGCGAGGTCGTCGCGCTATATAGATGAAGCCAGTTGCCACCGAACGACCCCCAATTCACGAGCACGTCGAACGGCTTGGGCGTCCCATCACCAAACCCGAGCGGTACGTACATGAGGTTGAACGGCACGTTCGAACCGTCGGTATACGTCGGATAGCCGCTGAAGAAATTGCCGCCGTAGCCGCGCAGCTCGCTCGTCGACGGTCCGATCCCGTTGATGGAAAGCCCGTTCTTGAAGACCGCGCTGAAGAAGATGTTCGAATCGGCCTCGTGCACGGCGCCGCTGCGGTCGAGCAGCCGATCGCCCTGGAAGAACATGCTCCAGCTCTTCACGCCGGGCGTGCTGCCGTTGAAATTGACGTAGCCCGTCGGCCCGCGGATGTCGGAGATCGTCGTGAATCCATCGATCGGATCGTAGTTGGGTCCCACGTCGGCGTATTGCGCGATGATCTGGTAGTCAGGCTTTTCTAGATACACCCAGTCGTTCGTCGATTGCGTGACGCCTTGCGGCACCCACGAGCCGCTCTCATCGGCGCCGTTGAGCGACCACACGAATCCGCTCGTCCGATTGAGGCCTCGAGCTCCGACCTCTTCGGTCGAATCGGTCCCCGCGATGCTATGGTGCGCGAGCACGCCATCCGCCCAGTACATGAACGAGCGATCGTCCGTCGCATGCTTGTAGCCGAAAGCCTGATCGTCGAACGTGTCGCCCGTCAGCTGATCGTAGCCGCGGAACGAGAGTAGGCCGAAACTTTGGAGGCCGAACGTCCCTTCGATCTTCGCGCCGCGGTCGAACGGTCCGATGCTGGGCGAGTAGAAGACCTCGTCTTTCGGCGCGTTGAAGTCCGTGTAGCCATCGGGGTTCGGATCGACGAAAGCGGCGCCTTCGGCGAAGAACGGCCGGTACTCGGTCAGCTGCCGAGCGAATTCTTGCGGCGCGATCGTCTGCTGGTCGATTTCGACGTTCGAGAAATCCGGATTCGCGGTGCCGACGAAGTTGATCGTCGATGTCAGCGGCACGCTCGCGTCGACGCCGGCCGAGCGCGTATGCTCGGGCTGGAACGTGCCGTTGGCTTGCTGGTAGAGTCCGCGATCGACACCCGCACTCGTCAGGCCATACACCTCGAGCCTCGGCTTCGGTCGTGCGCCGACGTTGCTCGCGAGCGTGACGCCCGTGACGTGCGGCCAAAAACGCAGGTCAGCGAAGGACGGCCAGGCGGCCCCGACCATGTCTATCATTATCGGATCGAATGCCCAAGAGATGTGCTCGCCTTTCGCGGCGATACCGCGGAAGAATCCTATGCGCCAATTCTGCCCCGCACCCGCATGCAGCCGCATGGAACGAAGCGGGATGATCATGACCGCCCGCCACGTCTTGCCCTGCACTGCCGTTACGACTTTCCAATCCGGCCGATAGCGCACGTCTTCGGTCGATTGTTGGTAGCGGATGCCACGCGGCGTCGTCTCGAAGAGGTACGCTTGCGAGCCGTTGCCGCTCGTGTCGATCCCGACCGCGACGAAATCGTCGACGCCGAAACCGACGTCGTTCGCCGTCTGCGTGGCGACGATCGGTTCGGACGATTGCGGCACGACGAATCCGACATACACGTTCGCGTCGTCGTAGAGTATGCTCACCTGTGGCCCATCAGCCGGCTGCCGGGTCGTCACGTTTTCCCACTGTCCGACGACCGGCACCGCGCCCGCTTGCCACGCTGGGTCGGTCATCGACGGGTCGGCGCTTAGCGGATGCGGCGCGCGGACGAGCTGAAACGAATATGAGGATGTGGCGGCGGCATGCGCCTCAGCGGTAAATCCCAGCAAGATCACAGCCACCGCGAAAAGCACGGAAATCGGTCTCATGGGTGGAGTATCGCGCAGGCAGCCCTTGCGCGTCTTCAGAACCGCCATCAAAATCCTATGATGGGCTTCGGATGATGATCGTATACCGGATCGGGCCCTTCGAACTCCAAGCGGAGCGGTTGGTCGCAACTTGCGACGGCGCGGCACTCGGCTTCGGCCCCAAAGTCGCCGAAACGCTTCTCGCGCTCGCCGAGCAGCCAGGTCGCACCCTTTCGAAGTCTGAGCTCCTCGACCGCATTTGGCCCGACCGCTTCATCGAAGAGGCGAATCTCGCTCAAAACGTCTACGTCATCCGCAAGGCGTTCCGGGCACACGGTGTTCCTGATGCTATCGAGACTGTTGCGCGCTACGGCTATCGCCTGACCGTTCCGATCGTCCGCGTGGCGCACGTAGCGCCGGCGGCCGAGGCGGTGCGGTCGTCCGACTACACGCGACCTCTCCGACACTTCGCGAACCGGATGGTCGTTATCGCCGGTGCCGCCTCCATGATAGCAGCGGCCCTCTTCATCACCGGGAGCGGTGCGCTCGACGGTCGCGCAGCGTCGCAAAAGCATCTCTCGACTCGCGGCGCGCAACTCTACGCGATCGGCACGTACTTCTGGAACGAGCGGACGCGCGACGGCGTCCGCAAGAGCCTGACGTATTTCGCACAGGTCGTCAATAGCGATCCAACCGATCCGCGCGGCTACGCCGGTCTCGCCGATGCGAACGCGATGATCGGCGCGTACTGTTACGGCACGCACGGACCCTCGGTCTACTTCGCGCGCGCAAAGGCGTACGCGAACGAGGCTCTCGCCCTGGATCCGGATTCGGCGGAGGCGCACGCGGTGCTCGGTGTGCTCGCGCTTCAAGACGCCGACACGCGACGCTCGGCCGCCAAGCCGCCCGAGACGCAGGCGTCAGAGAAACAGCAGGCCATGTCCGAGCTGGAGCACGCGATCGCGCTCGACCCCAACTACGCGCCGGCACAGGAGTGGTACGGGATCGCACTCGTTGAAGAAGGCAAATTGTCCGACGGGATCGCGCACTTGAAGACGGCGTCAGCGCTCGATCCGCTTTCTGTTTCGACGACGGCGTGGCTCGGCGCAGCGGCCTATGAAGAGCATCGCTTCGATGACTCGATCGCGTACGGACACCAGGCGCTCGAGTTATCTCCGAAACGAGTCGATGTGCTCGGCATGCTCGGCAAGGCGTACGAAGCGAGAGGCGACATCGATCTAGCTATTGCGTCCTTCAAACGCTACGCCGCAGTCGATCCGTACTATCGGCCGGAAGCAGCTGCGCTGCTATCGCGCGCATACGTGCTCGAACGACGGGTGCCGGTGGCGCGCGCGGAATTCGCATTCGCATTGGCGCACGCAGACGCGACCAACCTCGCCGACCTCGAGGCCGCGGCCGTTGCGCTCGGCGATCGAAAGAGCGCCGCGGATATCCTGCGCCGCACGCACGGGCATTTCTTCAACCTGGCCTGAGGCTGGTCCAGCCGAACACCGCGCCAAGTCCCCTCAAACGCTCAGTATCAACCGACATGCGCCTTCCCTAGGGTCATGCCACGAGCGTGACGCTTCCACGCCGCGGAGCCTGACCGGGACCAAATGACTACGCCGCTAAGAGGGCGGCCTCTCAGCAAGACGAGAACTCAATATCGGACCTTCTAGTCATCATTCTTTCGTCAGAAGGCTGTTGCTTTATGTTCGGTCGACGTCGCATCGGTTCTATTGCAGCCGTTGTCTTTTTCATTGGCGGCGTTCTGTCGGCAAGCGTGCGGCCGGCGGAAGCGCAGCCCTACCTGGGCACAGTCAAGGCGATAAACGGCGACTACTACGGCGTTCAAGCGATCACGTACGATCCGATTAAGAAGCACATCTTTGCTCAATACCTTCAGTCGGGTGAATGGGTCGTCGCTCGCATCACTCAAGCCGGCATCGCGACACCCCTCGTCGTTCTGCCATTTTCGGTTTTCGATCTCGCTTTCGACAGTCAGACCGGCAAGGTGTACGCCGGATACGGTTGCGAGATCATCCAGATATCAGCCGCAAACGGCGCGACGACGGTACTGGCCGGCAGCACCACGTGCGGTACAGCCGACGGTAAAGGGCCGCTGGCGCAATTCCAAAAGCCGAACGGAATCGCGGTCGATGGCACAAACGGTGATCTATACGTCGCCGATAGCGATCGCGTTAGGAAGGTCACTCCCCATGGCGTCGTGACTACGCTGACCGCCCCCGGCAGCATCGGAGGCGGCAACTGCCAGCCTTTCAATCGCGGCTTCCAAGGCGTCGCCTACGATGCGCTCGACGGAAACCTCTACGTCGCCGACTCGTGCCCGAACATCATCCGGCGAGTGACCGTCACAACGGGGCAAGTCACGAACGCCTACGGCCAGTGTTTTCTCGATCAGTTCTTCGACTGTGAAGCGTTGTCGCGCGACGGAACAGGCACGAGCGCGCTGTTCGCAAGCCCTAGCGGGATCGTATACAGCGCCATCGACCAGGCACTTTACGTTGCTGACGCTCTGAACAACCAGATCCGGCGAATTTCGCCGCAGGGCGTGGTGACGACACTCGCCGGCAGCGGACATGCCGAGTTCGCGAACGGCATCGGCAATCTCGCGTCGTTCGACGAACCCGACGGTGTCGCGGCCAGTGCGAACGGCGTGCTCTACGTCGCGGATACCATCAATCAATCGATCCGCACCGTCGCGAGCACTGGACCGACGCCTCCGCCTCCGCCGCACAGCTTCAGGCTGATGGACGTTCCCGACATCGGAGCTCATCCGTACGGCATCACGTTCTCGACCGACGGCTCACTTTGGTACACGGAGACCGATTTCGCCAAGGTCTTGAAGATCGATACTACGGGGATGCAGCACTCGTTCACGCTGCCGTCCGGAAGCTTCCCTCAGGACATCGTCGGTGACGCGTCGGGCAACGTCTGGTTCGATATCGGTCTCGGCCCACCGCCGTTTTCGCCGACACCGTCGATCGGCGTCATTCGGTCCGACGGCACCATGAACACATACAGCGTGCCGGGCGGTGTCGACGTGACGTCGATGACCCTCGGGCCTGACGGCAACATCTGGTTCGTCGCATCGAACGTCGACCTGCTTGGATTCATAACGGGCACCGGAACGGTAACCGAGTTCACCGTCGATCCGGCGAATTACATCTCAGGCGGCTTGTCCGGCGATATATGGACGACAGGGACGGGTTTCATCGAGCGCTTTTCGACGAGTGGCACGCTGCTCAAGAAATACGTCACGAACCAGTTTCAGATATCGGAGTTCAACCCGATCGCGCCCGGGCCAGTCGATCGGATGTGGTTCGCGCAAGCGGTCGACGTCGGCGAAGTCCTCAAATCGACGGTCGCGACGTTCCAACTGCCTCCGCAACCGCAGCCGTTCGGTTGGGATCCGCAGGGCGTCGTTGAGGGCTCGGACCGAGCCGTGTGGTTCACGTCGGGCTCGAGCGGCGACCTCGGCCGCATGACCTCGACAGGAGTTTTCAAGGCGCTCGAGATTCCCGCACCACGATCCTCGCCGACCCGGATCGTCTTGGCGCCCGATGGTTCGCTTTGGTTCGTCGACTTCGGCGCGTCGAAGATCGGACGGTGGTTCTGATGGCTGTCAATAGGCAAAAGGTTGCCGGCGCTGCGCTCGTCGCGGTACTGCTCTTGACGGGATCGGCTGCATCTGCGAGGCTTTCGCCTCGCGGGCAGGTATTGCCGGCGTTGATGCGCGTATCGGCCACGGTCGTACGCGCGCGTCTCGTGCCCGATGGATATTCGGCAATCATCAATCGAAGCGGGACCGCTTATCAGGGCAAGGTCACGACCATTCCGGGTGTCTTCCAAGGTCTCGGACCGGTCGCGTCAGATCCTGACACGGGTGGCCTCATCGCGACCGTGTCCGGCTCACCGACGATATTGGAACTCGTCGCCCTGAACGGCAAGACGTCGCAGATAACGACGTTCAACGGTTCATTCCCATTCATGGTGTACGACCAAGGCTCGCAATTGATCTACGCGCCGGAAGGCTGTACGGTCGTCACCGTTTCGCCGAGCACGGGCGTCATCTCGACGCTCGCGGGCAGCTCGACGTGCGGCACGAACGACGGCCAAGGAGCAAACGCGCAATTCCAAGGTCCGACCGGCATCGCGCTCGACGGCACGAACAAGATCCTCTACGTCGCCGACAAAGATCGCATCCGATCTGTCAGTGAATCCGGTCTCGTGAAGACAGTCACGGCGCCCGGGTCGATCGGACCGCCGAATGGGTTGTTCTGCTTCGACGGCCCGAGCCTCTTAGGGCTGACGTTCGATCCCGACAATGCGAAATTGTATCTCGCCGACACGTGCTCGGAACTGATCCGTCGGATCGACCCGACCCACGGAAGCGTTGCGACGCTCGCTGGGCAATGCATCTTGCTCAACTCGGCCGAGTGCGAAGACCTATACCGGGATGGGCACGGGACGTCGGCTTTCTTCTCCTTTCCGTCCGACATCACGTACGATCACGCCGACGGCTTTCTTTACGTTTCGGAATACCACAACAATCTGGTCAGGCGCGTGAGCACGACCGGAGATGTCACGACGCTCGCGGGAAACGGCCACAACGAATTTCGTAACGGCGTTGGACCGAGCGCCGCATTCAACGCGCCGATCGCGATCGCGGCGAACGTCGACGGCACCATAGCCGTCGCCGACGTGAGTAACAGCGCCATTCGCCAAGTCGTCGCCGACGGTCCGACACCTCCGCCGCCGCCGCACGGCATGACCTTGCTCGATCCACCGACCCCAGGGGAAGCGCCGGTCGGCATCGCTGCGGCTCCGGACGGTTCTATGATATACACGGCGCCGGCATCTCATATCCTCGGCCGGATCGCGACGAACGGCGCGATTACCGAGGTGCAATTGCCTTCGAACGTGTCACCGGGGATGGTCGCCGTCGACGCCGCCGGCGATGTGTGGTTCACCAACAATCTCTTCATCGGCGAATACACCGCGGGCGGCACTTTGCTGTCGTTCCCGATCCCCTCCGGCAACAGCGCATCGGACATCGCGATCGGAGCCGACGGGAATCCATGGTTCGTCGCAGGTCAGTCGATCGGTGTCGTGATCCCATCCGGCTCGGTCGTTCAATACTCGATCGACGCCGCGTCGTCGCTCGCCGCAGGCTTTTCCAGCGATCTTTGGACATTGGGAGCAATCCAGTCCGTCGGCGGTTTCGTCGACCGCGTGTCGACCCAAGGCGCCGTGCTGCAGCGCCTGGAGTTCCAAGATATCACGATCGGACCGATCGCGAGGGGCCCCGGTAACAAGATGTGGATTGGCCAGGCGGGCGCGATCGGCGCCATCTATCCGCATAACATTCTGTTGTATCAACTGCCGATCTCCCCGTACGCGAGCGGTGAGTGGGGGCCGCTCGGGTTGGTCGAGGGTCCCGACAAGGCGCTCTGGTTCACCGCGAACCTGCCGGGTTACATCGGGCGAATGACGTCTCAGGGTGCGTTCACGCCGCACGAAATACCGGCGCCTCGAACGGCGCCCGAAAGCATGGCGGTTGGCGCGAACGGCGCGATCTGGTTCACGGATCCAGGAGCGCTCAAGATAGGCAGGTGGTTCTGATGCTCCGCCAAACGATGGGCGTCGCACTCGTGTGGTTTGCGATCGCTGTCGTGCCGCAATTGGCGCCTGGTCCTGTGTCGGCGCACTTGCTCGGTCTGCACACGCCCGCAGCGATACAGACGCACCCACAGCGCGTTCCGATAAGAGTCGCGCCGATCGCCCGTCGGAGCCCCGGTACGACGGACGCCGGAACCGTCACGACGATAATCGGCAATACGAGCCAGTACCTCGGTGCGGCCTATGACCCCCAAAACAAGTCATACTACCTCATCGCGGGAGAGATCCTCGATCAGCTCTCCAATGGCCAGATCTCACGGCTGACGAATTTCTTCGCCTACAGTTCTCCGACGTCAATAGTATGGGACTCGCATAGCGGCGTCATGTACGTCACCATCCCGTTCCTCTACGAGATCCTCCAGGTGACGACAGGCGGTTCCATCTCACTATTGGCCGGGGGCACGCGGGGCACGAACGATGGCACCGGCGCGGCCGCTCAGTTCGTGGACCCGGGGGGTATCGCGCTCGACAGCATTCACAACGTCCTATACGTCGTCGATAACGATCGCCTTCGCGCCATCACTGAATCGGGTGTCGTCACAACGGTCGGACCGCTCGGGTTCTTCAATAACATAGGTGTCGCTAGCGTCACCTACGACAGCACGAACGGCGACGTCGCGATAGACTCTGTCGCTCTTGACGACATCATTTTGTACCAGCCGGTGACGAACACGTACAAGACGCTAGCAGGACGATGCATTCCCGCACAGTTCCCCAACAATTGTCTGCAGCTGCACCAGGACGGTCGAGGCAAGAAAGCGCTCTTCGCATATCCTTCGTCGATCACGTACGATGCTGGTTCAGACTCCTTTTATATCGCGGATTGGTTCAACTACGAAGTCCGTAAAGTTGATGCGAGCGGGAACGTGACGACGTTCGCCGGGAGCGGTGCGCCGATCATTCAGGATGGCATCGGCCTTGCGGCGAGCTTCGGCGGTCCGGACTGCACGACCATCAATTCGGACCTCGACGAGCTATTCGTTTGCGACTACGGCGCTCAACGTCTTGCCACGCTCTCCGGACCGCCGGCGCCCCCGCCGTCGAACGCGATTGCTATGCAGCCGACGAAGACGCTTCTTTCGTCGCCCAGCGGCATCACGTCCACGAGCGACGGAAGCGTTTGGTACGGCGAAGGCGGCCCGGGTTACATCGCGCGCATCTTCCCGACGGGAAAGACGACCGAATTCGCACTACCGGCCCGCTACGCGGAGCCGAACGACTTGGCGACGGACAGCGCTGGCAACATTTGGTTCGAGGACGCCTATGCGCCGAACAACTTCGGCCAGCCCACCTCATTGTCGATAGCGCGGATGCGCACGAACGGCGCGGTGAGCGAGGTACCCTTGACCGGGACGTGCGGCTTTGCCCCGCAATCGGCTTCTTCGCTGACGCCCGATGCGACCGGCGACATTTGGTTCGCATCGAATTGCCCGTCAGCGCTCGGCCAAGTCACTGCGCAGCTGAAGGTAAGGCTGTTCTCACCCACAGGTTTGAACTCGATTGTGATCGCGCCAGACGGCACGCTCTGGGGCGGCGCTCAGGACGAGATATACCACTTCAACTCCGACGGTTCGATCCGCGCGACGTACACCGGTCTCGGTTTGGACGCGGGGATTGCTTGGGGCTCCGATGGCAGTGTTTGGTTTCTATCAAACGGCCGCAACGAGATCGGAACTCTCAACCCGTCAACGGGCGTAGTAGTCGAGTTCCAGCTGCCTCCGTGCGGATGCAACGGTAACGTGCGCGGTCTTGGCGACCTAAAAGCGGGTCCTGACGGCGCGCTCTGGTTCACCGAGGGCTACATATTTGGATCGTCATGGTTCTACGGCGGCGTCGGTCACGTGACCACTGCGGGGACGTTTACCGAGTTCCGAACGTATGAACCGCGAAGTCAGCCGACGGGTCTGACCTTCGATCTGTCGGGCAGGATGTGGACCGCCGACGGCGGCGCGAACAAGGTCGGTCACCTATAACCGCAGCGTTGAATAGGCCGATAACCTATCCATGGAACCTTCGCCCTCCGTAGGCCTTGGCGTTCAGAGATACGTCGACTCGCCGGTCTTCATCGATATCGTCCTCGCGCTATTCGGTTTCGCGCTCGCGTTCGGCGCGTGGTCGAAGTATATAGAGCCCGACCATAACCTCATCGTCGTCGGCGGGCTCATCGTGGGCGCGCTGCTTTGCCTGGTCTCGATCTTCGCTCAGAAGCGGCGCACTTTTGCTTTTGACGCAACGGCGCGAAAGTTGGAGTGGACGTCACATGGCCTTCGCGAACGCACGGGCGGCACGGTCGACTTCAACGACGTCCGCATCACGCTCGATCCGTCGATCGATGAGTCGCATAAGGGCTACCGCATCATGATCAATACGCCGCAAGGGTCTTGGCCGCTCACGACTGGCTACGATGCGAACGAGAAGAATGTCGAAGCAAAGGCGACTCAACTTCGGTCCCTATTGGGCCAAAGCTCGGAAACGCTGCTCGACGACAGCGTCGCCGAGCTGAAGAAGCAAGGGAACCTCCTATCCGCCGCGACAATCGTCGGCCGTCAGCGCGGCGTCCCCACGGCTCAGGCATTCGGGGACCTCACCCAAGCTCAGGGGCCTGACATGCGCCAAACCTAGAAACGCACCCGTCATCAGTCGTCGCCGCCGAACGAAGCAATCACCTCGATCAGTCCGACGATGTGGCTGATAAAAACGTCCAGTTCAGTTGCGGGTATCCAGTACTCCGTATGGATCCTCGCACCGACTTGTTGCGGTACAAAGCGCCTAATGTAGTCCGTGTCGATGGAGAAGCTGGCGACGAACCCCTTCTTGCCGTCGCGCGCGCTCCAGTCGCGCGCGATCTGCCGAGCGTATTCCTCAGTCAAAACCGGGTAAAAGATCGGCTGCTCCGATAGGCGCGCTCGAAACCGACGCCACTCAGCTCGCTCGATAAGTCGAAGCTCCGCCTCGCCTACTGGGCGATAGAGGACGATCATAGGTCGCATTCTCGTTTTGTCTTCGCGTCAGGACGAGGTCCCCTTACCCACCCTCATCGCTCAAGATCGGCACCTGGTAGTACTCGGTCACGGTGACCGTCCTCAGTTCCCAGTACGGCGCATACGCGGTACGGTAGGGGAGTCGAACCCCTCGTGTCGCGCTGACACGACCAGGAGAGCAGTTTTGGGCTCTGCTCGTGCCCTTGATGCCCGCATCTCGATCGACTACCAACTCGTCCACTTTAGTCTGTCAGTTCGGTCGACCAGTTCAGTTCCTGAATCAAAGCATCGAGCTGACGATGCTTGCGCGACAGGTCGTCTGCGCGCTTCAAGATAGCTGCCGCGTCAACCGTCCGCACGACTCGGATTTCCGAGCGCATGTAGCGCTGCTGCGGCTCCGCGGCCGCCTTTGCGATGCCCTGCAAAGCGCCACGCAGCGCCAGGTACGCATCACGCTGAGCGAGCGCGTCCGCTAGAACCGAGCCATCGGACAGGCGAGTCGCCACGTTCGTACGGTTGATACGCTGGATCAGATCGGTCGTCTCGCCTCGGAGACGCTCGATTTCAGCGATCAATTCGTTCGAATCGTCAGGCGGCTTCGTGCCTTCCTGGATCTGCGCGCTCGCTACTGCGCGAACCCGCAGCTCTTCGATCTTGCGCAGATTGTCCGAACGCAGCTTTAGCGCTTCGCCTAGCTTCATATCACTAGCACCTCTCAAAGAAAAATTGGCACCCTCGGAGGGAATCGAACCCACACCCATCGCGTTCGTAGCGCGCCGCTCGTCCTTCGAGCTACGAGGGTACGCTTTAGTGGCGCCGGAACCTGCGATCGAATCAGGCTCTCGCGGGTTTCAACCGCGCGCTCTACCACCTGAGCTATTCCGGCAAAGGTCGAAGCACGTGCGTCTCGTTCGTGATGACGGAGCCGCCAAGGTGCGGTGACGCAAACCAAGAGTAGATCTCCTTCGTTCGCGGATCTGCCTGGAACGCCGCGAGGCTGGCAGCCGAGTCGAAGATGAGCATGCACTCGGTGTTGTTGGCACCGACATATCGTGGTGACAAGCCGCCCTCGTTCAGCGTCGACTGGAGCGGACGCGTCGCGTAGTTCACTAAGCCGCTGGCGACGATGCACAGCGCCTCGAAACATTCGGCGATCTTTTGCGGCGGCTGGTCGTAGAAGCGAATGACCAACCAATGCTCCGCGACCTTTGACTTTGACACTTTCTCCTGTCCATGTATTGAGACTCAGTCCCGCGCGGTTCCGACCCGCGTTCCCCGCGTTGAAGGCGCAGGATCCTAGCCACTAGACGACGGGACCCTGGTGCCCGCGGAGGGATTTGAACCCCCACCTCGCTCGCGCGAGACTGCGTTCTGAGCGCAGCGTGGCTTCCGGTTACACCACGCGGGCGACTTGGTTGGAGAAGCGAGATTCGCACTCGCGGCCTCGTCGATCCGAACGACGCGCTCTGCTAAGCTGAGCTATTCCCCATCATGGCGCTCCGGACGGGTGTCGATCCCGCGGCCTCCCGCTCGACAGGCGGGCGCTCCACCGTTGAGCTACCGAAGCACGTTTCTTTAGTTCTTTGGAGGTCAGGGCCGGACTCGAACCGGCGATCGGTGGGTTGCAGCCACTTGCCTTTCCTCTTGACTACCTGACCAATCGTTGTCGTCGTCGTCATTGGCGGAGAGCGGAGGATTCGAACCCCGCGCCCTTGCGGGCGCCACGAGTTTTCGAGACTCGGTGCCGACCCGTCGGCGGCACTCTCCGAATCGCCGAGCTTCGTTCGGCCTACTACATCCATATTGGTAGCGGACCTCGGAACCGCCCCGAGCCATCCGGCTTATGAGACCGGCGTCGTATCATCTCGTCCGCCTCAATGGCCCATCGTGAACCCCCGGGCCTCCGATTTTCGCCGGCGCTTCCCGCAAAGACGCCGGGCGGGTTCGTGTCGGTTGCGCGACCTTCGCAGTCGCGCTGAGCAATGTTGGCAGGCCGTGAGGGATTCGAACCCTCGTGCGCGAGTTTTGGAGGCTCGCCTGATCCCCGAGCCCGACCTACGTTTGGAGCGATCGGCGGGATTCGAACCCGCACTGCCGCGTTGGTAGCGCGGCGGTCTTCCGCACGACGTCCGATCGCGTCAGCTGCCCCGGAGCGATTCGAACGCTCATCGTCGCGCTTAACAAGCGCTCGCATTGCCGCGATTATGCTACAGGGCATCACTGGTGGAGGTGCAGGGAGTCGAACCCTGATCAGCTGTTTGCAAGACAGCCATCCTACCGTTGAACGAAACCCCCGTGTACCAGAGTTGGGGCGAGCATCCGGTATCGAACCGGAACCTGCGCGGTCACATCGCGTCGTGCAGCGCCACTACACCATGCCCGCCACGTCGTCGTCGATCGTCGTAGTCGTCGTCTTTGGAGCCGCCACCTCGACTTGCACGAGGCTGTCCGCATTACGAGTGCGGCGCGTCGCTCTCTACGCTTTGGCGACCGATCTACCCGAGGAGGGATTCGAACCCCCACGCCGCTGTGTGTAAGACAGTTGCACGACCGTCGTGCTGCTCGGGTCCATGGGTGGGGCAGGATTCGAACCTGCGCGGCGCATCGCGCAACGGGGTTACGGCCCGCCACCATCACCTCTCGGTCACCCACCCATCGTCGTCGTGCGTCGTCATCCTTTCGGGATCGTCGGAATCGAACCGACCGCCTTCGCCATATCAGAGCGACGCTCTGCCTTCTGAGCTAGATCCCAACATCGTGCCCTCGCCAGGAATCGAACCTGGAACCATCGGCTTAAGAGGCCGTTGCTCTACCTTGTTGAGCCACGAAGGCGTGTTTGAATAGACCGAGGCCTCGGTCGTCTCCGACCGAGGCCTCACATCGACTGTGATGATCCCGAGTAGGAGCTACGTCACCTTCGCGCCGCCGACGAACGGCAACGCGGATCCAAGCGCTGCGACGTCGCCGCCGCGCTCGATCATATTATGTTCTGTATATAGCCGTTTCACCGTGGTATGCTCCTTAGAGAACAAGCGAGGGCTATTGTACACGGACGTCAAGCCCATTGTCAAATGAAATTTCGACGAGCGAGCTGGTCGTCAGATCACGGTAGCGTGGTCAAAAATGCCAGGCGTGAAGAGCCGACATTGTTACGATCCCGATCAAGGTGTTGTAAACGATGTGCAGTGTGATACTAGCAGTCAATGACCTGCGCCAGATGAACAATAAACCTTGAACTACACCTAGGGTCGCGGCGGTTGCCATCGAGCTAGCGCCTCCCACCCAATGAGCAAGTGTGAATACGAGGATGCTCACTCCGAGCGCGATCGGCGCTCCGGTGCGCTCAAGCATACCGCCGAGAAGAAGGCCGCGGAATTCGATCTCCTGCGCTAAGGGCGAATATATCCCGGACACGAACAGCAGCCAAATCCTGTCCTCAAAATCGCCCGATTCGAAGGCCTCCCTTATCTGGTTGACCTGTGTCGGTGGAAATATTCGCACAACTTCAGGACCAACGAACAAAAAGAACACTGCGGCGCCCACGACACCGAGAAGAATATCACGGAGCGTCGGCTTTGTCAGCCCGAGATCCGCGAAACCGGCGCCGAGGTAGCGCCTTGCAACAAACCAGATCATCAACAATGCGGCGCTCTCGCGTAGCGCTACAAGTGTCGCAAGCTCCGATGCATTGAACGGATGTCCGGGCAGCACGCCGACGTAGCCTACCGCAATCCGGTCGACCAACAAAGAAAAGACCAGCACCGCAAGGCATGATGCGAGCCAAGCCGATTCAGTCCATCGCGGCCATGCCTTGATAAGCTAATCCTTCGAGACTGCGGCGCGCGTCGAGTCTTAGTCGACCGTGAGATCGAACACGGTTTAGCGCGCGATATGTCTTGTTCCTAGGCTTCCTGGGCTACGCCGTCCGTAGCCGGTGATGCCGTCTCTCTAGTCCGAACATGTTCCGGCAGGAAGCCTATGCCGATCGTACGCGCGGGAATTGCGCGCAACACAGGCAGTAGGTTGAACAGCCGGATGAACCACGGAAGCGACACTTTCTCCGAGCTGCCAAGAACGCGGTTGAGGATCCGCTCTTGCAAGAACACCTGAAGGGCCTGCGTTTGCCGCGTCGGGCGCTCGCGCCGTTCTTGAACCCGCTGCAGGTCGTTATCTGACGCGGCGCCTCGGAGCAACGCCGGAGTCAAAAGGTTTGAGGACGCCACCGCGTCTTGGATCGCGAGATTGATCCCGATGCCGCCGACGGGAGACATCGCATGGGCCGCGTCACCGATGAAGAGCAAACCAGGACGATGCCATTGCTTGAGCCGGTTCACCGCGACGGTCAAAAGCTTGACATCATCCCAGTCCTGGAGTTCGCCAACGCGATCGGCGAGATATGGTGCGATGCGCCCGATGCTATTGCGAAACGAGTCGAGCCCGCGACTCCGGATGGTGTCGAACCCGCCTTTCTTAATGACCATCGCGCACTGATAGTACTCGACGCGGTCGATCGCAACGAGGATTCCGCCGGCGACGACGTTGCCGAACGTGTCGCGGGGGTCGCCGGGACGCTTCGAAAGCCGAAACCATAGCGCGTCGATCGGCGCGCCGATATCGATGACCTCGCCGCCGCATTGCTCCCGGAGCGTTGAAGTCCGTCCGTCTGCGGCGACCGTCAAGTCGGCTCGAACGTGCAGCTCACCTTCCGGCGCCTGCGCGACGATGCCCTTGACGATGCCGTCCTCGGTGATGAGCGATCGAGCCTCGGTTTCCATGAGGAGATGGAAGCTCGGATATCGTCGACCGTGCTCGGCGAGGAAGTTGAGCAGATCCCATTGCGGCACGAACGCGACGAACTTGCACGGACCTGGTACGTAACGGAGATCCGCGAACGTGACAACGTCTCCCGACACGTTGACAGAAATCGTGCGGACCTCTGAGTGCCGCAGCTTGAGAAATTCGTCGAGCAGCCCGAGCTCCTGGAGCACCGCGAGCGTTGACGGATGGACCGTGTCGCCGCGAAAATCGCGGAAGAAGTCTTTGTGCTTCTCGAGGACGACGACGTCGATGCCCGAGCGCGCGAGCAGGTAACCGAGCATGACACCAGCCGGGCCGCCGCCCGTGATGCAGCACCGCGTTGCGAGTTGATTCATATTGATCGCGTATTTTTTTGCGCTGAGCGACTCGCCTGCCACTTTACAAAGGAGAGAGAACCCCGGTCATGCGCGGGGTTCTCTCGGGGTCACGATTTAGCTGCGGTCACCGTAGCGCAACGGTCTGCTGCGCCTCGAAGACGACCTGCGAACCCTGCGTCAGCGAGACGTTAGTCTTCTTGTTCGAAGCGTAGAGCGCGCCTGCGACCAAGCCGACCGCGCCGCCCGCGTTCGATTGGAAGACCGCCTTGCCGACCCAGTTGCCGACGAGCATGCCGGCCAGCGCCGATGCCGCGACGTTCGTCGTGTTGTCGTGACGCTGTGTCTCCTGCGTCTGCACCATCAGGATCGGGTGTCCGGTTGCGCCGTTCGCCAGCGCGATCTTGTCGATCGCAAATGCGAGCTCAGGATTCGTACCCTGGCCGGCCGGCACGACGTTCGTCACGTGGCCGGTGAGGGTCGCATTCGCGAATTGCCCGTTGCTCTGCGGATACGGCGCGACGACGGTCATGGTGAACCGCTGGCCGATCTGGGCGCTGCCCGAGTCGATCGTCTGGTTCATCTTCGCATCGACCATCGATCCGCTCGCGAGCGAAACGACACGCGGAGCCGATGCGACGGCCGGCGTCATCGTCGGCGCCAACAGTAGCGCGGCGACCGCCGCGCTCATCGCGATTCTTGCTCTGGTGTTCATAAGCGATATCAACCTCCGTTACCCTACAGATAAGGGTACCCCTTAAGCTGCATGACCGGCGCCGTTCCGGACAGCGATAGGGGACATCGGTCCCGGAGGGCAGGCGGTCCCGAAGAACGCGAATATCGGTTATGTGTCGCGGGCACGAAAGAGGCATGCCGAAGAAACATCGATATAGCGAAAAGGAACATCGACAAGTCGAGCACATCAAGGAAAGCGAAGAAGCGCGCGGCATGTCGGCGGATGAGGCCGAGGCGATCGGCTACGCGACGGTCAACAAGCAAAATCCATCACGCCATCGCTACACCGCGAAGGAGAAGCGGCAGGCCGAACACATCGCCGAATCCGAGCGCGCTCGCGGCAAATCGGCGACCGAAGCGAAGAGCATCGGCTACGCGACGGTCAATAAGCGCGGTTCGTAGCGCGCCTTAAACGACGAGCCGGCCGCTCGAAGCGGCCGGCTCAAACTGACCCTACCTACCTATCACCTCCTTCTCATCGGGATCTGCAGCAGCGGTGCGCCGACGAGCCCGAGCCAAAGGATGTCGATCAGGGGAAATGCGCCCGTCAACATGTCACGCTGCCTTTCCGAGACGGCGCTGATACAAGTACGACGCGCAGAGCAGCGCAACGCCGATCGCCAGGAACGAAAGGATGCGATAACCGACGTCGACCGCCGCCAGATCGAGCAGCGTCAGCTTGAGCGCCGCTAACGCGTACAGCGCGAGCCCCTGCCAACGGACGTATGCGGCATCTCGACGCAAGCCGCTCACGACGAGCACCGTAGCATACACCGTCCAGAGCACCGTCAGCGCGAGCTGCTGCGCAGAGATGCCACCGATCGACATCGCTGCAGCGATGCCGCCCGGAGCGAACGCGTCGTTGATCTCGAGCGACAGCGCGAAGACCGCAAGCGCGTTCGTCATCGTTTCGACACCGTGGTAGAAGCGTAGCTCATTCGGTTCAAGGTTCGCTTGGAATCGGTGCGCGAGCCAGCATACAGCCGCGAGACAGATCGCAAGCGTTCCCAGCGTCTCGAATCGTGGGTTGAGGAACAGATGCCCGCCGCTCGGCCACGCGGCCTCGAGCGCGAGCAGCGACAGAGCGAACGCGCTGATCCCGCCGACTCGCATCAACGTCATCCGCGCCGCGAGCCCCGTACCGGCAAAGGTGAGGCCCTCGACCGCCCACGCGGCCGCGAGACCCGCATCGCTCAGCCGGATCGGCAACGCCGCGGCAGCGAGCGACATGCCGAGCACCGCGCAGGCCGGTCTCGCTGCGACGGCACGTACGCCCGGCTCGATATTCGGTGTCGCCGGCAGTATGCAAGCCATGATGACTTGGATCAATCCAAGCACAAGCATGACTGCCATGCCAGCCGTTCCATGTATCGGATGAGCGAGCGCGCACACGACGAGGACGAACCAGCCGCCATTGATCGCTGCAAGGCCGAGGACATCGAGCGCCATCCGCCCGGACTTGAAGATCGAGGCGATTTGGAACGCGAGGAACTCTGCGTAGAGCGCCGATGCCATGAGCAGTACGATTGCGAACGACGGCTGATCGTTCGATCTGAAGTACCACACGAACTCGTAGGCGATCGTCATGATGCCCGCGAGCGGCAGGGACCGCCAACCACGGCGGAGCGAGACCCAATACAACGCACCGTTGAGCGCGAGCAGATACGCGAACAACGTCGTCGTCTGATCCAGGCCGCCGACGAGGTATGGCGTCGCGTAGCCGCCGCCGAGCGCCAACAGCGCAAGGCGTTGTGAATCGCGGCGCAGTGCCGTTCCGATGAGCACGACTGTCAATCCGCACATGGCAGTAGCCGCGACCCACGAGGGGACGAGATGATAGATGCCCCACGCCGCGAACATCGCGAGATAGAGCGTACCCGCTCCAATCGCAGCGATGCCTTCAGAAAAGTAGACATGGCCGCGTCGGAAGAGTTCCCTGCTATATAAGAGCATGCCGATGCCGGCGGCGATCGCTATGAGCTCTCTCTGTTCGGGTCCGATCCATTTGCGCTCGCTTGCGTAGGTGATGAAGAATCCGGCAGCGGCGATCATCGCGACGATTCCGCCGATGTTGAGCCAGCGTGCACCGATGATCGACTCGATATCAGGCCGGCGCTTCTCGGTGAGTGATTCCATCGTGCATCCCTCCTATGACTTTCCGAACGGCAGCGAGATCCAAAACTCCCGCAGCTCGTTGGCTCGCTCGTAGGGATCACAGCCATTGTATTGCTGGTACGTAGGCGCAAGCGGCGCACTCAGCGACATCGCTATACCGAAATGGAAGAGGGCCGGTAGAACGATCGCCAGCCCGACACCGATCGCAAATTTTATGGCCGTAAGCATTGAGGTAACCCCGCCTTTCCTGTCCGGCGGCGCCAAGCGCGGCGCCGGCGCTTATAATGGTAAGCGCCGGGCGCCGTGCGGACGTCCGAAGGACTACGTATCCTGCGGGCGGATGTCCCGAATCGGGCCGAAGTCGGCGGGCTTAGGTCAGGCCAAGCCGCGAGATCATAGAGGCTGCCCGCGTCCGCGATGAAACGCCAAGCTTCCCGAGTATCCGATCGACGTGCGTCTCGACCGTACGAACGCTCAGCGTCAGCTTGTCGGCCATTTCGCGGTTGGTCAAGCCCTCGGTCAGTAGCGCAGCGACTTCGATCTCACGCGGAGTCAGCCCGTGCGTGTCGACAGATGGAGACGGTGGGCCAGAGATCTCGGCGACTTGGTCAAACTCGGCGAGAGCGCCGAGCGTCGCCGGGAAGCGCGCCCTGAGTTCCGAAAAGTCGTCGGATTTGAGCTTGCCGGCGATCGATGGCCGCCCGCGAGCGAGCGAAGCGAGCATCGCGAGGATGACGATCGCTTCGAATCGCGGACCGCGGCCGCAGAGCTTCGAGAGCGTGCGAGCCATAAGGGTCAGGGTGACGTTCAATTCGCGCACGGGCTCGCTCGCGATCACCCGCAGCGCTTCCGCTGACGCCGCGAGCGCTCCCAAGTCGTGACGTCCTGCGAGCATCGCATCGAAGTGCGTGTCCTTGGTGTCGTCGGCCGCGCGGTCCATGAGCCTGATGCCGCGGACAAGGGCCAGCTCGGCGCGCCCAAGCGCAAGGGCCGACGCATCGGCGCCATCGACGATCACGGCAGCCGCGATCGCTCGGTCAGCGTCGATCACTGGTGACGGATCGACCGCGCCGGCGAGACATGAATAGAGGGCAGTGTCCGCGCACAAAGCGGCACGTTGCACAGGCGTCATCGCGGGTTCGCGGTGCTTGCCGGCCTCCGCGAGTGCCGAGACCGGATCACCGCGTAAGAACGCGACGCGATTATCGAGTACCACGGTCGCCGAAGCGAGGCGATCGCGATCGACTCCATACCACGCGCGGTCGGCGAGGCGGCGCACCGCGGCGACGGCCTCCGCACACCGATCGAAGTCGCCGGCGTTAAGCGCGGCCTCGGCGAGGCAGGCGTACGCGGATGCCAGTTCGGTCGGGAGATCGAAGTGTACGCCGAGCCGCACCGCAGCCGCTGAGTAGTCCGCGGCAGCGGCGACATCGCCTCGGAGCAAAGCCATTCGCGCCGCCCAGGCCAAGAAATACGAGCGAACGACGCCGTGGTCGCTCCTCTCGAGGGCCCCAAGTGTGCTGCCGATCAGATCTTCGGCGCCGGCGAAGTCTCCGAGAGCGGTGCGCGCGTAGGCGAGCAGCATCGAAGCGTCGACTCGTTGGCGAATGTCGGCAGTCGGGCCCAGAACGTCGAGAGCCCTCTCCGCAAAATCGCGCGCTCCGGTGAAGTCGAAGTGGATAGCGCGCACCCAACCAGCGAGGATAAGAGAGAACGCTTCGATCGCGCCGCCGAAACCTTGCGTGTCGGTCAGCAGTTTGGCGATCGCTCTTCCGTCAGCACGGGCGTGCGTCGAGAGTTCATCTTGCATGATGAGCTGGCGTAGGCGCAACGTGAGTGCCCGATCGTGGGAGCCCGTGGCGTTCTTCAGCGCTGCTTCGAACAGGCCGGACGCGCGCGCGTCTCCGCGTTGGCGCGCGATAATCCCGTCGAGCAGCCCACAGAGCGCGCCGAAGGACCCATCGGCAGTGCGAAGGTCGGCGACGAGCGTCGCCACGAGATCACGCCGCCCGGCGGCGATCAACGATTCGCCGTGCATTCGGAGTACGTCAGCGATCGAATCGGTCGCATGTGCGAGCGCGAACTGGTGGAGAGCGGCGACGACCTCGTGTGTCGCAAGCAGAAAATCGCCCGCCCACCTTTGACGCTCGACAAGTGCGTCTGCTCCCTTGTCGGCTTCCAAACGTCTGGCGAGAGCGTCGCGCAAGAGCGGGTGGACGCGATAGACCGAACCTGGTACGACCGCATCGACCATGACTCCGCGCTTTTCGAGATCCTTGACGAGAAGAGTCGCCTCAGCGATGCGTCCGGTACGTTCGAGCGCATGGACGGGTAGGTTTTCGAGCGCGCATGTCTGCTCGAGAAATGCGACGAATGGTTCGGGCAGCCGATTGATGTTCTGCTCGAGCAGATATGCGGATATGGCGGTGAGGCGGCCGTCGCTGCTCGGTGTCGGGCGCGCACCCGACGTCAACGACAAGGCGATCCCGGCGGGCCATCCTTCGCAAACGTCGCACAGCAGGGCGGCGTTCTTGTCGTCGATCGTCTCTCCGCGCTTGCGAGCAAGTTCGGAAGCGTCGGCGGGCGCGAAGACTAGATCCTCGGTCGAAAAGACGGCAGCCTTGTCCCCTGCGAGCCATCGGGCGACGCCGATGTCAGGTAGCGCGCGGCCGATCAACCAGAAGTACGGATTGGCTCTGTCCGCCCGAAGCGCGCCGATGATGAATCCCTTGAGGGCCGGATCTTCGGCGAGGAGTTGGATGTCGTCAAGTACGACGATGAGCGGTGCGCGATTCGATAATTCGCGCGCGAACTCGGCGCCGATACGTTGAGCCCACGGATCGACCTGTTCTGCGGTTTCCGGTCGTTGGCTGCCCATCGAACTGACGAGGCGCGCCGCGTCAGGATCGCCGGTAGTCTCACGGACGACGGCGACGAGCGGAGAAAAGAAGTCGCCGACATGCCACGCTTCGCATTGGTACCACGCTACAGCAGTACTGCTTTCGCTCAATGCGACTGCGGCCGCCGCAGACTTACCGTAGCCGGGCGGCGCTTGAATGACGACGAGAGGCTTGTCCAGCGCACGCGTCAGCCGATCGGTCAGATCGTTTCGCCGGATGAGGCCGCGCAGAGCTGGGATCGGCATCTAGCACTAGGAGTCCACCGAGGGCCGAGCCCGGACCTTCGAGACGGCATACCGCAAAGACGGGTATCTACCGTGCGGAGAGGACGAAGGGTGCGGCGTAGACCCGCGAGCCGCCGGTGAACTCTACCCACACCTTGTAGAGCCCGGGATGGGGAAGCACGATGTGGACGGGCATCGTCGCGGGTACGGCCGCCGATGCGGGGAGACCCGACCCACTCGCCACATGCGCGCCCGACATCATCGAATCCATATCCATCGCGTGGATGTGCGTGTACGAAAGATCTGCCGCGCCGATCGCGACGATGTGCGCGTACGCGCCAAGGTACGGATGCAGATCCGACGCAGGTTCGCCGTCCTTCATGATCGAGATGAGCATCGGCGTGTCGACGCTCGCTTTTACGCGGTCGGTACTGAGACGAACGACGTAGTCGCCAACCGTCGCCTTGTCGATAGGCGAGAACCGCCGAGACGATGTCGCCGGCCGCGCGTCGCCGACGGGAACATCGAAACGGAAAACCGCGTGACCGAAGCCTGCGGGGTCTGTGTCGGCATATAAATGGTAGACTCCAGGCCCCGGAAAGGTCGTCGTGATCCGGAAGGTCCCGGCACTGTCGAGCGTCGGGTGGATATGCATGAACTGCGACAAGTCCTCGCTGACGATGATCAAGTGTATCCGCTTCTGCATGTCGACGTCGAACGAACGCACGCGGGCGCCCGTATGCACGCCTTGCTCCTCGATCGCGAGTGACCGAGTAAGACCACTACCTCCAACGACCACGGTTGCTCGAAGCGCCGCCGCGGCCGGCGTCGCTGACACCCCGTTATACGTCGTCGCATCGTCCGCTGATGCGCGCGTCACAGCCGCCAACGCGAAAGCCGCGACGCAAAGCGCGGCGGTCTTGAACGGAAGTTGCACTTTCATCATCATTCTTTCGCGCAAGCGGCGTTAGCGGCGGAGGCCTTGCGCACTGCTTCCCAAGAAATCACTGCCTGAGATGACGCAGCCGCTCGAGCCAGGTCAGTTCTACGGCGAGACACACTCGATCCGCATCGCCGACGCAATCCTCTCGGAGGTGACGCACAGACAGCCTCGCACGATCGAGGAACACTTGCATGCGCTGCCGTTCTTCCTCCTCCTCCTCGACGGATCGTACCAAGAGACATCCAGCGACATTACGATATCCTACACGCCACTGACCCTCGGCTTTCACAACAAGATGATGTCGCATTCGGACGCGATCGGGCCCAGCGGCGCGCGCATGTTCACGATCGAGCTGGGCAAGACGTGGGAGGAAGCGATCGCGTTCTACGGCCGGATGCCGGCCCACATCTTCGAGCTCCATGGCGGCGAGCCGCTCTGGCTCGCGCTTCGCCTCTACGGCGAACTCGGGAAACCCGCCGACCTCGCGTTCTTCACGATCGAATCACTGCTCTTCGAACTGTGCGCCTACTTGAGTCGCGCAGGTGGTGACGACGTCAAGGAGCCCGAGTGGCTTGTCGACGTCGTCGACGAATTGAACGAAAGGTTTCGCGACAAGCTCGAGCTGCGGTCGCTCGCGAACGGTGCGTCGGTGCACCCGTCGCATCTCGCGCGCGCGTTTCATCGCTTCAAAGGACGGCCGATCGGCGACTACGTCACGGGGCTGCGCGTGCAATACGCGGCTCGGAACATCGCGGAGGGGAAGGCGTCGTTGCGCGAGATCGCGGCGGATGCGGGCTTTTCCGATCAAAGCCACATGACGCGTCTGTTCAAAGAGTTCACTGGCATGGCGCCGGCCGAATACCGGCGATATATCCCGACGCACAAGCTCGACCAGACCTAGCGTAAGGCCGCGCCGGTCGACCGTCAAGGTCGACCGCTCCGTCTATTTCTGCGCCCTGACGTGGGTTGCCAGCGCGAGCGCGTCTTCCGGCGACCAGTCGCTCGTCTTGAGGACGCCCGCGACGTGTCCGGTCGCGTCGATGACGAAGAGCGGCTCGTCTTGTTCGAGCTTCCGACGACGCGACGCGCCAAGCGTCTTCGCGAGCAGATCTATCTGCCGCCGGTCGCCCGTGAGGAACGACCACAGGCGCGGATCCGATGCGAAGAGCTTGGCGTAAGCGCTAAGGCGTTGCGGCGAATCGCGTTCCGGGTCGCGCGTGATCTCGAGCAAACGGTAGCCGCTCGCCGGTAGATGTCGCTGTAGATACAGAAACTTACCGGCGACGGCCGTGCACGTGCCTTGCGCGGAGTCGGTCGAAGAGAAGAAGCTGATGAGAACGACTCGCCCTTTCAGTGCGGCGAGCGGCGTCAGTACGCCGCGTTCGTCGATAAGCGTCACGTTCGGGATGAGCGGTGCGGACGTCGGGGGCGCCGCGGCTTGGGCCTGGGCCGATCCGTTGATTGTGAAGGCGGCCATAAGAATCGCGATCACACTCAGAACGACTTCACGACGACGGGCACGTCGACCCAACCCGCGTGCGCGAAATGGAGTCCGATCGTGAAGTGGTCGCCGACACGAAGATCGTGCTTCAGCCCGATGAGCATGATATGGTAGCCGCCGGACTTGAACACGACTGTCGCACCCGCGGGAATCGCGAGCGACGGGATGTGGCGCATCGCGTCGCCGCCGTCGACATGGTACGTCTCGTGCACTTCGGTCGCATCGGCGACGTCGGAGCGCGCGCCGTCGAGCGCGTCGTCAGACGCTCCCGCATTGGCAATAGTAAGGAAGACAGCGCCCATGTCATTGGCTGGACGCGAGAACGCACCGCTGACGGAAATCGAAGCCGAGCTCGACGGAGCAGCCGCGAGGACGGCGACAGTGACGAGGGCGGAGACGGCCATCGAGGCCGTGCGGATGACAAAGCGCTTCATTGATATAGCTTTCTCAGGTGAGCGGCAATGGTGGCCGGAGACGTGTGCCAATCGTCGATTGTCCGGACGACACCGGTCTTGTCTATCATATATATGTAGGAACTGTGCGCGAGCAGGTAGCCGGCGGCACTTCCTTGGTTGGGTAAACGGGTGAACCACACATGGTACCCCTTGTAGATCGGCGCCAACGTAGTGCTCGCTCCGTCCAGGCCCATGAAGTACGGGTCGAACAGCGTGACGTAGTTGCGGAGCGTCTTGAGCGTGTCGCGTTCGGGATCGTCCGTGATAAACGCGACCTTGATGTCGCGGTCCGCCGTCGGTCCGATTTGTCGTAGCGCGCTCGCGATCGCGGCGAGGGTCGTCGGACAGATATCGGGGCAGTGCGTGTAGCCGAAGTAGAGCACCGTGACGTGTCCACGTTGGCCCGCGAGCGAAAACGAGTGCCCCGACTGATCCGTGAGCGTGAAGTCCGGCGCGGCGGCATTGAGGAGCGCGCTGATCGCAGCGGCGGCGGCGAAGATGATTGCTGTCATTGCTACGCCGGCCGTGCGGTCCGCACGTGCTCCATGTAGAAGGCGACCTGATCGGCTTCTTTCTTGCCGTTGTAGCGCTCGATGACGCGAAGAGCGAGATCGATGCCCGAGGTCAGGCCGCCCGCGCACGAGACCTGTGGGTTCTCGACGAACCGAGGACCACGCACGAGGTGGATGTTCGGAAATTCTTTTGCGAAGTTGTCGTAATAGTCGTGATGCGTCGTGGCATACTGGCCGTCGAGTAGGCCGGCACGCGCGACGATGAACGCGCCCGTGCAAACGGACATGACGACATCGGCGCCCGGGGCGACCTTGCGCAACCATGTGAGCGCTTCCGGCGGGGCTTTTTGAGCTCCGACGACGACGACGTTTGGTTGCGGGGCGGACTCGAACGTGTACTCAGGCACGATCTTCAGGCCGTTCGTCGCGGTGACCGTATCAAGCGTTTTCGAGACGACATGCGTGTCGAAGCCGTCGTCTTGGAACGTCTCCCACGGACCCGCGAAATCGATGACCGTCGCCCTGTCGGAGATAAGGACGGCTACCTGGATGTTGCCCGTAGCTGGCTTCTTCAGGGGCTTGCCGAGCAGCGGCGCTGTGTTATCGGTTGCACCCATGTCGAGTCCCGCGAGTCCGACGACGCCGGCCGCGGCTGCGAGCACTTGCGATCTTTTCATGAAAAAGCACCTCGACGCTAGTATCGCACGTCGCCGCCCACGATTCTTGAACGTGCTTTGCATGCCGCGGTCTTACACGAAGACGCGAGGGAGCGGTCAATCACGAAGAGGTAAGGGGAGCGGTCGAGATTCATCTCGACCTCCGCGACCTCGCATTGCGAGAAGGGAGCGGTCGACCTTTACGGTCGACCGCCGCGGCCTTGCAATTGAGGAAGTGTGGTATGCCGAGCGAAGCTCGGCCTCCGTTCGGTGCTACCGCCCCGTTTGCGGCAGCCCCGCTACCGAGATCGGAATCTCGATCGAGTTGTTCGCCGCGTCGGCTAAGACCATAGAGCAGCGACCGCTCGCGATCGGTGAGACTCGCAGCGCGGCGCTTCGTCGACTCACGTCGACCGTCCGAACGCTCACGATCCCCGCGCACGTGCCCGACCGATGGACGGCGCCGATACCGGTCGCATCGTAGAGCGAAACATATCGATCGAATTGTGAGCCGAGGCCGGCGAACGTCAAGGAATCCGGTGCGTAGTCGATCGGACGCGGCGAGGCAAGCACGACGGGTGCCGGCGACGGCGCGGGCGGCTTGACGCTTGCGGCCTGCCAGACGGTGCCGTTCCTGAAATGGACCGACGCGACGCTGCAGTCGAGGGCGACGTGCGAGAGGAGCGGCGAGAACATGAGGTGGCCGCTACCTTCTCTATAGTGATGCGTGATCTCGATTCCGGGCGTGAACGTACCGACGTCGCGGATCATTCCCGACTCGCTGCCTGCTACGACTTTGAAGTTGATGAGATCGGCGGTCAGTGTGCTGTCGTTGGTGAACTTGAGGTAGACGCCGGCCGATTCGCCCGCGACGTCGTTGCCCGAATAGAGCAGTTTGCATTCATCGATTTCGATCGGCGGTCCGACTGCGCCGGTCGGCGTCACCGGAACGGCGATGGTCGGATCGGCGCTGCCGCATAGCGGAGAACCGATCACCAATGTCGCCGCGATGGCGCCAGCAAACAGGAAGGGTCGTCGTACGCGGTTCATGTGCGCGCTCCTCATCGACATCCCACCGTTGTCGCTTACTAGCGGATGAACGCTTGCGATGCGCCGAGCGGTTCCAGAGTCCCATCACACAACCCACAAAATCTCATATGAGAATGCGGTTTTTCGAAGGGCGCTCGGGTACAAGGTTGTCGAAGGGCGCCGCAGTGGCTTAGTCGTGGAGGTTTTCAGGATGCGAATCGGCTTCGCGGTCGTCGCCGTCCTTGGGTTGGGCCTCATGGGAAGCCGGCCGCTAGCGGCCGACATCACGGGGACGTCCTCAACGGGCACGGTGGTGGTTCAGCTCGATCAGATGTCGAGTTCCGGTCAAACGGGTACGGCCACGCTGACGTCGACGATCGACAACAAGACACAGGTGACAATCCAGCTCACGGGCGAGCCTCCGAACGCCCAAGAGCCCGCGCACATCCATACAGGGAAGTGCAAGAAGCTCAACCCGAAGCCGGCGTATTTGTTGACGAACGTCGTCGGCGGTACGTCGACGACTACCGTCAACGCATCGCTGACGTCGTTAGAGGCGGGGCGGTTTTCGGTGAACGTGCACGAGTCGACTCAGAATTTCGGCACGTATGTCGCTTGCGGAACTATTCCAGCCGGCTCTCAGGCACCGCCGGCAGGTGGCGCGACGCCAACCCCGGCGCCGATGTCGACGTATAGGCCGCGCTGGTAAGGCCGCGGCGGTCGAGATAAATCTCGACCGCTCCCATTCCTAGTGTAAAGGCCGCGGCGGTCGAGATAAATCTCGACCGCTCCCCATCCCTAGTATAAGGAAGAGTCTTAGTCCGGACGCTTTTCGGCGGGGTGGGTGGCGCGCTCGGCTGCGGCCTGCCCATCACGGGTCCAGTCGTCCGATGCATTCCATGCGAGAAACGACGCGGTGTCGTTGACGCGCGGGAACGGCTCGTCCGGCACCGGAACGCCGAGGAAGTCGCAGAGCGGCGCCCATCCCTCTTTCACGCTGTAGACGAACAGGCGAGACGGCGGAACAGTCTTGCGCACTTCATCGTTGTGGCGTTCGAAGACCTCGAGCGCATGCTTCTTATCCAAAAAGCGTCCGCCGAACGTCTCTTTGAGCACGATCTTCCGCGTCATCGCGCGATGCCGGCGCTGCCACTCGGGCGCGTCCGGCGCTACCGGCGTCGTGATGCGACCGTAAATCGTGTCGCTCACGCTCTTGTACCAGCTCTCCGGATCGCGGATCGAGAGTACGACCTTGGCCTTTGGGTAGTGTTCGATGAGCTCGCGCCAATAGTGGACCGCGGGCCAGTCGACGACCGATCGATAACCATCGAACACGCTGTAGTCGACCGAACCGCCATGGCACGCTTTATACCACGCTTCGGCATGCGCGGGATTCTCGATGACCTCGACCATGTGATAGCACGGGCCAAAGCCGAGACGGTCGAGCGCCGTCTTGAGCGAAAGCGTTCCGGTTCGGCCAAATCCTGCGCCGATGACTTGCATATCCACGTCGCGGCTGTTCTATGACACGGCGGCGTTGTTTGCCTTTGGTATCGCTACCCCACGGCCGACCGGGCGCAGGCTCGAGGATTGTAGCGCGCCCCGCAGCGGGGTAGATGAATGACGTACCCACTCTCTGGAGGTCTCCATGAAGCGATCAACCATTGCGATTCTGCTCTTCGCGATCGCGCTCGCAGCGGTTCCGCGCCTCGAATCGATGGCCGCGTCCGCCCCCGCGCCCGCGCCGGGCACGATCGTCGTTCCCTTGCAAGCGATCGGCGGTTCGAACCAAACGGGTTCCGCAACGCTCACGAGCGCCGGTAATAAGACGAACGTCGTCATCGCGCTCAACGGTGTCGCGGCGGATGCGGTCGAGCCTGCCCACATCCATCAAGGCACGTGCGCGAAACTCGATCCGAAGCCGACCTATCCGTTGACGTCCGTGGCCGGCGGCCAATCGGCGACGACGCTCAACGTGCCGCTGAGCGCGTTGCAGACAGGCGGATTCGCCATCAATGTCCACCAGTCGATGACGAATATCTCGACGTACGTCGCCTGCGGCAACATCCCCGCAGCCGTCACGACACCGACGCAATCGATGGGGGCGCCGACGCCGATGCCCACGTCGCCTCCGAGGTAAAGAGCAGCCCGCACCAAGCAGTACGGCCGGCCTGTCCGAAGCAGCCGGCCGTACTCATGCTTTACGCCTCGGTGATGTGACGTGATGCGAAACCGTGGGAGGAACCAGTTAATGCAGATCGAGCCGACCTGGCGACCGTTCGACGGTCCAGCCGATACGCCGAGGTCGAAACTTCCCGATTCCGCCTTCGCATTTCCCGCCGAACGTTCGGAGCCCTTGACGAACGCGGCCCACGTGCGCAGCGCGATCGCGCGCTTCGGTCAAGTCGACGGCGTCACCGATGCCGAGCGCGACGTCGCTTTCAAGAACATCGAAAAGGCGGCAGCGTACTACGACGTCGTCCTGCGGACTGACGACTGGCACGACCTCTAAGCGGGATCGTATCTTTCCAGCGACTCGTAGCCGCGATCGCCGAATGTTATGAGGCGCGGTACGTCTTCCGAATGCCACACCATGACGCGCCCCGCTAGACGCTCGTCGGTCGCCAAGCGATAGACCGCGTCCGCGACGTCATCGAGCGGGAGCAGCCGTGACGGAACGACCTGCGCCTTGCGTTCGTCCGGCGAAAGCGATTCCCAATATTCACGCGGTCCGGTCGACGCGATCCAGCCGGGCGCCAGGCAATTCAGTCGGATGCGATCGCTCTGCGCCAACCACCAAAGGCCGCATGTCAGTCGCATAAGCCCGCCCTTCGCGGCGTCGTACGCCGCGACGTCGGCCATGACGTCGCCGCCATATGGCAGCGAAGAGATCGAGGTCATGTTCACGATCGCTCCGCCTCGGCCGTGAGCCCGCATGGCGTCGATCGCGTGACGGGTAAGAAATATCGGACCGAGGAGATCCGTCTCGACCGTCTCTCGCCAATATTCGAGCCGATCTTCGGGATGGTACGGCGCCGACGCGTTGTTCACGAGAACGCGAAGCGGACCGAACGTTTTCTCCGCTCGCGCGATGAGATCGCGGCAACTATCATCGGATCGGACATCCGTCGTGTCGACGACCGCGCGGCCGCCTTCGCCCGCGATGCGCTCAACAGTCGCCCGCGCGCCGCCTTCGTTGACGTCACATACGACGACCGCGGCGCCTTCACGCGCGAAGCGGCATGCGATAGCGCGACCCGAGCCGTCGCCCCCGGCGCCGGTGACGATGGCCGTCGCGTCACGAACATCCATGGTCATGCCGTCAAGCCGCGCTGATAGACCGCGACGTCGATATAGCGATCGAACTTGAATCCGACGGCCTGCAGCAAGCCGGCTTCCTCAAACCCTAGGGAGCGGTGGAGCGCTATGCTCGCCGGGCTCGGCAGCGAAATGAAGCCGATGGCTTGTTTGAACCCCTTAGCGCCCGCCGATCCCAGCAGCGCCGCGTAGAGTTGTCTCCCGTAACCTTTGCCGATCTCATCGGGGTCGACGTAGACGGTCGATTCGACCGTATGGCCGTACGCCGGGCGGCTCCGGAAGCTTCCATAGTATGCGTAGCCGGCGATCCGCCCGTCGACGTCGCCGACGAGCCAGTCGTGACGTTCGAGCCGTTCGCGCATACGCGAGGCGATCGTCGACGTATCGACCGGCTCGGTTTCGAACGTGGACGTCGAGCTGACGATGTAGTAGTTGTAGATGGCGGCGACCATCCTGGCGTCGCTTTCGGTCGCACGCCGGATGATCATCGCCTCGGGCGGCTCAGCGGCCGTAGCGGCCGACGAGAACGGCCTTCTCGAGCACGTGGTCCTTGATCGCGTCGTCGAGCTGCGGTCCGTCGAAATCGCCCTTCGGCATGAAATCGAGCGCGTAGAGCGTGAATATGTAGTGGTGCGGCGTGTCGCCGGGTGGCGGACACGGGCCGGTGAAGCCGGTCTTGCCGCGTCCATTCGTGCCATCCATCCCTGCATTTTGGACTCCGGCGACAAGCGACGAGACATCCGGCGAAATGTCGTACAGCACCCAGTGCCAAAAGCCGGCGCCTTGTCTGGCATCGGGATCGAACACCGTCAACGCGAATGACTTCGTCTTGTCCGGCGCGCCCGTCCAGCTCAATTGCGGCGAGATGCTTTTCCCGTCGCACGAGTACACTTGTGGGATCGTCGCACCGTCGTTGAACGCATCGCTCTGCAAGGCGAACGTCGTCTTCGCGCTTGATTGGGCGAGCGAGAGGGCGATAATTGCGAGCGCGGCCGCGATCGAGATCGTCATTTGCTTCATGTCGGAAACCTCGCAGCGGCCCTTCGACGCGACGAACCGCATTCCCAGGCCGCTCCTCGACGCGAGGTGAACGCAGGTAGCCGGAGGTTGAATCGCTCTATGCGCGTCGGCGTCACGGGAGCGTCCGGATTCATCGGCCGCGCGGTCGTCGCGGCCTTACGTGCGCGCGGCGACGTCCCCATCGTTTTCACGCGCTCGGCTGAAAATCCAGCGAGCAAGCCGGTAGAGGCTGGCGCGCAAACACGCTTTTTCGACGTCGGTGATCCAAACGCAGATCCGAGCGCGCTCGAGGGACTCGACGCGATCGTCCATCTCGCCGGCGAAAGCGTCGACGGACGTTGGACGGAGAAGAAGAAGCGCGCGATCTACGACTCGCGCGTCAAGGGCACGCACAATCTCGTCGCCGCCCTCGAAAAACTCGAAAAGCGACCGCGCGCGCTGATTGCGGCGTCGGCGACCGGCTATTACGGCGATCGGCGTGACGAAATACTCGATGAACAAAGCGCCCCCGCCAGCGATTTTCTCGCTCGCGTTTGCGTCGACTGGGAGCGGGAGACACGCGCCGCGGGTGCGCTCGGCATCCGCCAGTGCAGTTTGCGCACCGGCATCGTACTCGGCCAAGGCGGCGCGATGGGGAAGCTGCAGCCGATATTCTCGCTCGGCGCCGGCGGACCGATCGGCAGCGGACGTCAGTGGATGCCGTGGATCCACATCGACGATCTCGTCGCGATGTACCTGTTCGCACTCGATCGCAGCGATATCGCCGGAGCGATCGGCGCGGTCGCACCGGACTACGCCTCAAACGCGCGCGTCATGGCCGCGTTGGCGGGTGCCCTCGGGCGGCCGTCGTTCGCGGTCGCGCCTGCGTTCGCGTTGCGGCCCGCGCTTGGCGAATTCGCGGAATCGATACTCGCGGGTCAGCTGCTGATGCCGCGCCGCGCGTCCGAGCTTGGGTTCGCGTGGCGTCACCCGACGCTCGAAGCGGCGATGGCCGATGCGCTAGGCGGTGGTTCGGGGCGAAAGGCTGCCCTGCACGTCTTCGAATCCGAGAAGCGCATCGCGTCCCCGTTGGAAGAAGTTTTCGCATTTTTCAGCGAAACCCGCAACCTCGAACGCTTGACGCCGCCGGAGCTCAAGTGGCGGATCCTGAGCATTGCATCGACGATGCGGCTCGGCACAACTGTCGACTATTCGCTGCGGGTGCACAGCGTGCCGATCAAATGGCGATCGCTCGCGACGGAATGGGTTCCGGACCAAGGCTTCACGGACGTGCAGGTGCGCGGCCCCTACCTATGGTGGAAGCACGTGCATCGGTTTGAAAGGGAAGGGAGCGGTACGCTCGTGCGGGATCGGGTGGAGTATGCGCTGCCGTTGGCGCCGCTCGGGGAAATCGCGCGGAGCCTCGTGCGCCGCGACATCGAATCCGCCTTTGCGTTCCGACGTCGCGTGCTCGGAGAGATCTTTCCTGGTTAGGCGCCGATACGGACGCCCCAGCCTTCAAATCCGCTCGACGGGTCGTTGGACACGATGACGGTCGGGTGGCTCACCAGCAAGAGCATTTGGGTGGTCATGATCATTTTCGTCCTCCGATTAAGTATATCGCGTATCGCTCGATTTGTTTCAGGTGCTGCGACGACTTTCGGCACTCGCGGAAGCCTCGGCGCCGCGACGTTTCTCGCAGTTTCGCTTGCGTTTGTGACCGCGCTAACCTCGGGCTGCGCGTCGTCGGGCGGGGGTTCTAGCACACCTTCCAACGACAAGGTCATCATCATCGGCGGCGATTTCGCGACGAGCGGCGCCGACACGACTGCGGGCGTTCCGACCGAAGATGGCGCTTTGCTCGCGATCGAGCAGGAAGCGAAAAAGGGATTGCCCGGCGGTTACCTCTTGCGCGCCCAGATGCTCGACGACACGGTCAACGGCGTCCACAACGATGGGCAGGGCGTTCGAAACGTGCAGTCATTGATCCAGGATCCGCGCGTCCTCGCGATCGTCGGCCCGCAGAATTCGAGCGTCGCGCGCGCCGAAATACCGGTCGCGAACGCGGCGAAGATCGCGCTCGTGTCGCCGACGACGACGTCGGTCGGCCTCACCGATGATGCATCCGGCGCCGCCGCGTTGCGTCGCACGAACCCGGCGTATCGCACGTTTTTCAGAACCGTGCTGCGCGACGATCTGCAGGGCTCCGCCGACGCGGACTACGCGTATAATGTCCTACGCGCGCGGCGCGCTTACGTCATCGATGACAACGAATCGTACGGGCTGGGCATCGCGGACGTCTTCGCATCGGCGTTCACACGGCTCGGCGGGACCATTCTCGAGCGTTCGCACCTCACGGCGCAGCAGCAAGATTTCGTTCCGTTGCTCACGCGCGTCGCGGGTAGACATCCCGATCTCATCTATTTCGGCGGCGTCGTCGCGAGCGGCGCGGGCGAGTTGCGACGTCAGATGGTGCAGCTCGGGATGACGTCGGCGTTCATGGGCGGCGACGGAATCAAAGAGGACGGGTTCGTGCTCGCGGCCGGCAAGTCGGCCGACGGCATTTATTGCTCCGACGGTTCGCCGAATCTCAACGCGATGCCCGAGGCAGCGCAGTTCTTGAAGGACTACTCGGCGCGTTTCCCCGGTCAACTCCTCGGAACGTACTCGGCGAATTCGTACGCAGCAGCCGAAATCGTCGTCGAGTCGATCCGAAAGCTCATGGAGTCGAACGGTGGCGTGCCGCCGACCCGCGAGCAGGTCGTCGATGAGATCGCCCGCTCGACGACGCCGGACACACCGCTCGGCTCCATCGCGTTCACACCGCAGGGCGACGTGACGACGCCGGTCGTCAGCTTCTGGACCGTGCGGAACGGGAAGTACGTCTTCATCTCGCAGCAGCGTAAGGTGCTGCGTTGACGGCCGACGAGCTAACGGCCGCGCTCGCCGGCACCGATGTGGAGGCGACGATGAAATCGCTCGGCTTCACGACCGAGTTCGTCGCGAAAAACGTCATGTCGGTCGACGGCCCGGTGACCGTCGCGCAGGTGGCGATGCTTTGGATGGGGATGCCGAACAAGCACGACCGCAAGCGAACGCGTCAGTTGCTCGACGCGCTCACCACCGCCGGCCTCCTGACGAACGCGTCGGAAGACACCTACCTAAGAAAATAACGCGCAACGTTTTTTGCGAGCGGTCGAGATTTATCTCGACCGCCGCGGCAATGCCGCTACGTCGGTCGATCCGACAGCAGTCGCTCGATGTTCTCGAGGCGCGAATCGATGGTGCCGAGCAGCGCGGCCGAGCTGGATTCGCGCGCCCCATTTCCAAGACCGTCGAGCGCCGAACCGACGCCGTGAGCGAATTCCGAGAGCGCCTCGATCTCATCCGGCGAGTACGCCTCGCCGCTCGCTCGCTCGCCGAAGAGAAGAACGCCGACGAGATGCCCGCGCGCGACCATCGGCACCGCTAGATCACCGCGCATCTCGGTCGTATACGGGTGCGGATCGAACGGCTTATGTCTCGCCTTGAGGGCAAGTATCGCGGGATCATTCTCGTCGACCGCGCCTGGAACGTCGCCGAATCCACGAGCCGCCTTGTACAAGTCGTTGTCGAGTACGAGAAGCGCGGCGTTACGCGCGTCGGTGTGCGAACGGATCTTGTCGACCGCCTGATCGAGCAGGACCTCGCGTTCGGTGACGAAGGCCGCTTCGTGGGAGAAATCGCGAAGCGCACGTTCGTCGTCGTAGCGCTTTCGGAAGAAGACTGCATCGACGAACGAGTCGACTCGACGATGGATGAAGTTCATCGAGACGCCAAGGACGAGAGCGAGCGCCGCGTTTGCGATGAGACCTGGGGCATGGCTGGCGCCGGCGACGGTCAAGCCGAGAAGCCACTCGAGGAGGACGAACGCGGCGACGACGATGAGCGAGACGATGCCGAAAACGAGCGTCCGACTCAACAAGAAACCGGCGTCCAGGACTCGTCGCTTGAGCAAGGCGTACGTGACGAAGAACGCGCCGGCCAACAAGAACACGTCCGACATGATGGCAAACGTGATGTTCCAGACCCACGATTGGGCGAAGGCCTGGAGGTTCTGCATGAGCTGGCTTCCGACGAGCGAGATCGGGACCGGAAGCAGGAGCCAGGCCGCGCGGGGCTTTTCGAGCTTCGGCGAGCTCCCGACCGCGGCGCAAGCGATGATAAGTACGAGGAGGGCCACACCGATCGCGGCGTTGGACATGATCGGATTGATCCAGGCAAACGTGCCGGGGTCGACCAGGAGCGTGACCAAACCGAAGTCGCACAACGCGACAGCGCCCACCATCGAGCCGATGGCGGCATAACCGGTCCACTGAAGCACCGCGCGCCAAGGCGATCGCGCACCGATCCGCGACGCCAACCAGACGATGAGCGCGAACGACGTGAACCACAAGAACCAGATCGCCGACCAAGCGATGAGGCTGATAGCCGGGCTAGGGAATGAGACGTCCGGCGTTTCGGTCATCCCCACTCCGACCGACGTCAAGACCACGGCGAGAACGCGGCCCTCTAGCGACCACCAGCGCCGCGCGGCGATGAGCGCCACACAGCCAAGACACCAGAGGCACGTCACCATCGGAAGAATGATGGTCGCGAGCTTGAGGCCGTTATCACCCGCCGGACTCGGCACGAGCGTCGTCGAAATCCGCTTGCCGCCACGGATGGCGATTATTTTCAGAGGCTCGGTGGTCACCGGCTGCGCCATCATGTAGACGCGCGTGGCGAAAGGTTGTTCGCGCAAGTCCACACGGTCGCCAGTTCGGAGGCCCGCACGTTCGGTTGCACCACCCGGTTGGACTTGCACGATCGTTTCGATGTACGCCATCCCGGGAGTGGTGACTTGGCCGCTATCGTAAAACCCGTAGATCTGTCGGCCTCCTAAGCCGAGGTCGCCGATCGCTACGGTCATCACGTCGATCCCGAGCAGTGCACAAAGAGCGAATAACGCCCACTTCCAACGAGTATCGTGAGCGGAGCTCTGAGCGCCCGCCGGTCCGACAGATGACATGGTGTTCGCTACTCCGGTAGGCGGTTGCGTCCCTCCGGGCGTGACTCTACGACCGCCGAGGTTCGCTCGGCCGGTCGAGCTAAAGCTCGACCGCTACAGAAGTCCTATTTCTTGATCCAGTCGGCGGCGTTCCAGGTCGGCGAGAACGGCGTCGGCTGAACGCCGGTCACGTCGTCGCGCACCGCAAACCCGTACGTGGGAGCATACAAGAAGAGGTACGGCAGACCGCGCGCCATCCGCTCCTGGACTTCCTTGTATAATGAAGCGCGCCGAGTCTGGTCCGAGCTTCCGAGCGCCTTCGCCTCGAGCGCATCGATCGCGGGGTCGCAGTAACCGGCGAAATTCGAAATGCCGCGGCAGGTGACCAAGTCGGAATCATCCGGATCTTCGCCGCTCCGCCACGCGAGGTACGCGAGGTCGTATTCGCCCGACAACAGCAATCCATGCTGCGACTTCGGCAGATAGAACTGCGCGACTGTCACCTTCTTCACGGTGACGTCGATGCCGCGCGTCCGCAGCATCGCCTGCACCATGATCGACGTCCGGACGGCGGTGTCGCCTTCGGGAAACGTCGCGAAAACGATCGAGAGCGGTTTTCCGTCCTTTTGACGCACCCCGTCCGGTCCGCGTCGCCAACCTAACGCGTCGAGCGCTGCATCAGCGGCTGCCGGATCGAAGCCCGGCTCCTTGGCGGTTCGCGAGTAGGCCCATGAAAACGTCGGCTGATCGACGTCGGTCACCGGATACTGGCCGTGGGTGATATCGCGACTGAGCGTTGTCCGGTCGATCGACATCGCGATCGCCTCACGCATTCGCAGGTCGTCAAAGGGCTGACGACGGCAGTTGAACGCCATCGCGCCGAATCCAGCGAACGGCGCGAAGACGAACCGCATGCCCGGCGCATCCCCGAGACCGATGCGCTGCGCCGGCGAGAGCAGCGACCAATCGAGATCGCCGGTGCGAAGCATCGTCAAGTCGGTATTGATATCCGGCACCTCGCGGACGACGATCTCATGCGTCTTCGGCGCGCCACGATAGTAGTGAGGATTCGCCTCGTACGTGATGTGGTCGCCGCGCTGCCAGCTCGCGACCTCATACGGCCCCGTGCCGATCGGGCGCTCGTCGAACGATGCGTTGCGAAGGGTGTGTCCTTCGAGCAGGTGGGCTGGGATGATCGGCACCGGGTGCACGCCGTAGGAGAAAAAGGTCGAAACGGCAGGCGCCCACGGCTTATTGAGGCGGACAATTGCGGTGTACGGGTTGGGCGCGTCGATCGATTCGATCAGATCGTATCCGCGCGTCGATGCGATGTCGTTGCGTGGATCCATGATCGCTCGCCACGTGAACCAGACGTCGTGTGACGTGAACGGGGCTCCGTCTTGCCACTGTACGCCATGACGAAGGTGGTATGTGATCGTGCGGCCGTCCTGGCTGATCCCGCCGTTCGTCGAACTGGGCACGGCTGTCGCAAGCGCGGGCACGAGCTTGCCACCCGGATCGACGTCGACAAGCATGTCGAAGGCGAGATGAGCGATCTGCTGCTCATCGTCGCTTTGCGCGAGCAGCGGATCGAGCGAATGCGGATCCTCGCTGATGTTGAACGCGATCGCGGTACGGGTCTGGGCAGGCTGCGAACAACCCGCTTGCATCAGTGTCGCGAGCGCCGCAAGTACGACGATGGTCGATCGATCTCGCATTAGTGCGGCCTTCGGCGACATCTGGGTCGATTCCGCATGGCCGCGGCGGTCGAGATAAATCTCGACCGCTCCCAAACCAGTGATAAGGAAGGTAGCGTGAGTCGATTCCCCATAAGCACGGGCGATGCCCGAGAGCGAATCAGAGCGACCCTGGCTGACACGGAGCGTCTTCGCGATCGCGATCGCGAGCTTGCTTTCCGACGCATGCTACGAGCTAATCATCCCTCTGTTGCCCGCGTTCATCACGTCGCTCGGCGGCGGTCCGGCCGCGCTGGGTCTCATGGAAGGCCTAGCCGACGGCATCGCGTTTCCGCTGAAGTTGACCGGCGGTGTCCTCGCGGATCGCACGAAGCACCGCCGCGCATGGACAATGGCCGGCTATCTCGGCGTCGGCATCTTCATGCCTGCGATCGCGCTCATGCAGTCGACGGTCGGCGTCATCACGATGCGCGCGGTTGCGTGGGCCGCTCGCGGATTTCGCAGTCCTATCCGCGACACGCTCCTCGTCGACGACACGAACCCGAAATATATCAACCGCACGTTCGGTTTTCAACGCTCGCTCGACACGGTCGGCGCGGTCATCGGGCCTGCACTTGCGATGACGTTCATCGCCATCGGCATGCAGACGCGCGACGCCATATTGATCGGCGTCGTCCCCGGTGTACTCGCCGGCTTGTCGTACCTGTTTGTCAAAGAGCGGCCGCGTTCGACCCCGCCACGCGCTCCGTTGCATCTCGCACTCGCCGGCCTTCCAAAAACGTTCCTCCGCTATCTCATCGCCGCCGGGGTTTTCGGGGCCGGCAACTTCTCCGCGACGCTGCTCGTCCTCGTCGCGATGCGTGCTTTCGCGCCGCACGTCAGCGGCACGCTGACCGTGACGTATGCGACCGGTCTCTATCTCCTCCACAACACGATCCAAGCGGCATCGTCGTTTCCCGCGAGCTTGCTCAGCGAGCGGATAGGCGCGGGCCGCCTGCTCGCCATCGCATTCGCGCTCTTCACGATCGTCGCTACCATCATTGCGACGGCGTCGGCTTCGATCGTCGCGGTCGTTATCGCGTTCGTGATCGCGGCGATCGGCGTCGCGATCGTCGAACCGATGGAAGGGACGTTTGCGACCCAGTTATTGCCGGCGGATCGGCGCGGTACAGGATATGGAGTACTCGCGTCCGTCAACGGCGTCGGCGACTTCGTCTCGAGCGCCGGCGTGGGGCTGCTGTGGCAGCTTTTCGGCCCAGGAATCGCCTTTGGCTCAGCGGCGGCACTCTGTGGCGCCGGAACTTTGCTGTTGCTGCCTCTCGCTATTCAAGCTCGCCACGTGAAAAACGACTGAAATCCTCGCGAGTGGTGACGGACGGGAGTGTCGAAGCGTTGACGTCTTGGGCGACCAATCGATCAGGTCGACTCGTAGGAGGACCCGAATGACAAAGAACTTCAAGACGATCGCGACGTTCGCGCTGGCCGCCGTTGCTGCGGTCACGGTCGGACGCTACGCCGCGTCGGCCGATTCATCGACGACGGCGGCCGTGACGCCGACGGCGACGCCGATGCTTGTCACGATCAAAGATTTCGCGTTCAATCCGAGCACGTTGTCGGTGCCCGTCGGCGGCTCGGTGACGTTCAAGAATCTCGACACCGCGTCGCACACCGCGAGCGACGCAGCCGGCACGTGGGATTCCGGCAATCTCGACACCGGCCAGTCGTGGACGTATACCTTTGCCAAGGCCGGCACGTACAAGATCATCTGCAAGTACCATCCGTCGATGAAGGGGACGATCGTCGTCGGCGGACCGGCGCCATCTCCGTCGCCCGCGGGCGATTCCGGTTACTAGTCGACGGTCAGTCACACGAATGTAGTAGGCCGAGCGAAGGTCGGCGTATGGTAAAACCGCAGCGGTCGAGATAAATCTCGACCGCTCCCATTTTTCTCGGTCACACGAATGTAGTAGGCCGAGCGAAGCTCGGCGTATGGTAAAACCGCGGCGGTCGAGATAAATCTCGACCGCTCCATTTTCTAAGGGTCTTGCGTGCCTCAGATCTTCCAACGCTCGAGTACGGCCTGCAACGTCCACGTACCAGCTGCATTTCGAGTCCAGCGCTCCCTTTGGCCCTCCACGTTCAGCGGTCCCCGCTCGAGCGTCCGCGTGACTATCGCAGTGTCGCCATTCAAAGAGCTAATGATCCTCGCGATAGGATATGGCATCCACGCGTACTCCAGTTGAAAGCGCTGCAACGCCTCGGGCGTCATCCAGCGGCAACATCTTGCAACTCCCGGTGTGTCGTCACCGACGATAGTCAATGTGTTCGCGAGCGACACCATGCTTGGACGCGTGAACGGTCCGCCCGCCTTATCCCCAAGGCTAAATGGAAGACGCTCGTCGAGGAACCGCTGGGTATTCCCGCCACTCGTGAGCGCAGTCGGATCGAGGTGGAGAGCGACGAGGGCTCCGGATGTATCGTCGCTCCGAGTTCCCGGCTCGCCACCGCAGACGAGATACCATTCACCTCGAAGGTCGGCGAAGAAGAGATCCTCGCCTGCGTAGATCGCACCGGTCGGTTGCCGGCGGACAAAGCCGTAGGTCTGGCCACTAAATTCGGAGAGTTCGACACCCGGGCCATCTCCTTCGTACGCTGATAACGCGGCCCAAAGTCGACCTCCAAGGATTGCTACGGCGCCGGGGCTGCCGTCGACTTCGCCCACGCTCGTCCAGTGGATGCCATCGCGGCTCGACCATACTATCGACGCGCTACGCGCTACCGGGCCACCGCGTACGAATATTGACTTGACGGATGCGCCCCAGATGCGTCCGTCGTCGGTACGGCTGAGCACCGCAAACGGGAACGCAGGCTCGTGGATCTCGTGGAAGCGGCGGTCAGCGCCGCTGGCGTATACCCGGCCGAGATAGGAAGCTACCCAGCCTTGGCCCGTCACATCACCAAGAGGATAGATTCGCCATTCGAGGATCGCCGCGTCGAGCGCGTCTTGGTCCGGATGGACCGGTGGCCACACGCGATCGCCCGATGTCAAGTTCGATAATGCCGAGAAGAGCCGGTTCGTGTCGCTCACATCGTCAGGGAACGTCAACGGAAATTCGACGTAGCGCCCGTTTCGCCAGATCTGAACGACGCGGTTCTCGGGATCCGCGAAGTAGAGAATACCGTCGGCGCCAGCGCCGAGCCCGTCGCCGACCGTATAGTCCGGTTGTGCCGGGATCGTGGGATACGAATAGTTGACGAAGTCGCTTGTCGTTGCGACGATTCGCCGCAGCCCATACGAAAACGCGAAATACGCTATGCCGTTTCGATACGCCCCTTGATATGTGAGATGGCCGAGGGGCAGCACCGGTGTCAATGTTTTGCCGTACGCGTCATCAGTGAACGACGGCGGCAACACGTCATCGGGTCCGACGCGCGCGAACGACGTACCGTGGCCTTTCGACCCATCGATCCAGACGACAAACGAACCGACGAGCGCGCGGTGATGGTCGGCCGACATCGCGATCGTCCGCAAGCGCACAGCGCCCACCTGACCGACAGCGTACGAGCCATCATCTTGCTTGAGCACTTGCAGACGGAATTCGTCCGCGGGCGAGACGAGCGCGCCGGTGGTCGCCTCGGTGACGCGGTCGAGCCGGATGCTCCCGCGAATCGAGGTTGCAGCCGGACTGCCGACGTCGAACGACGTAGACCGGCCACCGTCGACGACGATAACGCCCGACGAGCCGGACCATCGGACCGCTGTCGCAAGACCATCTGCCGTCAGCTCGGTCAGCGTACGGCGGCCGACATCGAATTCGTACGCCTGCGTCGGCGAGGCGCGGCGCCAGTCTCCGTCGATGGATCCGTTCGAAAAGCGAGCGAGCAGTACGGCGCGCGTTCCCGAAGCATCGAACGTCGCGCCGTCGAGCACGACGCCGTCAAGGCGGGCAAGCGGCAGTTCGAGCACGTGAAGAACGCGGCCGTCGCTCAAGGCGACGTCGCTATCAGCTGATGGAGGGACGCTCGAGACCCGCGGCGCCGCGCCGCATAAGCTGACGACCACGGCGATGGCGAAAAGCAGATAGCGCATGCGCATGCACGGGTGATTACCCCGCGAGTACGGGAAACCCCCGGGCTCTAGAGAATCAGCGAGCGATGCGCGTCGTCCAGATCTGGCGCTACCCGGTCAAGTCTTTGGGCGGCGAACCGTTGCGCTCGGTCGAACTCGGCAATGGCGGCATGCCGTTCGACAGGCGCTACGCCCTCATGGATTCCGATCCGAATCGCGCCGGCAGGCCCCTGACCGCCCGGATCGAGCGACGACTGCTCGGTTATGGCGCATCGGTCCGCGACGGCAAAGCGTACGTCCGCACGCCGGCGGGCGAAGAGCACGACGTACACGCCCCCGGTTGGCTCGAGGCGCTCAGCGCGGAGATCGAACGGCCCGTTTCGCTTCAGTCGTTCGAGACTGCGATCCACGATGATGCCGACATCCTCGTCGTCAATGCTGCATCGCTGCGAGCGCTGACGGACGATTACGGCGCATTCGTCAATCCATGCCGATTTCGGCCGAATTTCGTCGTCGACAGCAGCGGCCTGCAGCCGTTCGTCGAAGACGCCTGGGCGGGTCACGATATCGCTGTCGGCGACGCGCTATTGCGCGCACAATACCCGTGCGATCGCTGCGTGCTCACGACGATCGACCCCGAAACGCTCGCGATGGATCCGGCGTTCTTGAGATTGGTCGTCGAAAAACATGGGGGCCGCTTTGGGATGTATTGCTCGGTCGTGCGATCGGGCTCCGTCGCTCTCGGCGATGAGTGGCGCCCGAAACGCAAGTCGGAGGTTATAGTATGACGGATCGCAAGCGCGCGAAGAAGTCGATCGTCGTCATGACGGTGCTTGCATCGCTTGGCGGACTTTTGCTTTTCGGCCACGCGGCGAACGCCGATTCGCCTGCGCCGTATCGGTCGATGCCGAAGCAGGGCGATAACGTGCGGCTCGATGGTACGCTCGGCGGCGCTGCGACAGCGTGGGCATATGCCGATCGCAAGTGGCTCGAGCGCTACCTCCAGGTGACGATCGATGCCGCCGCGGCGAATCGCTCGTACTCAGACTCGCAAGTGCAAGGTCAGCTCGCGACCGTCGCCGATCACGTCATGCCGGTCCCCAACGGAACTGCAGCGCAGGTCGAGACCGTCCAGTCGTTTTCGTACGGCGGCCGAGCCGATACCGAAGTCCGCGTGATGATCAAGGACGGCCCTCTCAAAGGACGAGAGGTTTGGACGACCTGCGCGGAATTGGTCGACTCTGCGGGACACCCATTTTTGCAAATGTGACCGATGTAACAAGCAGGGGGTGTCCGGGGTCACACGGCCAGAGCCGTCGGTGACCTGACGCGCAAACGTGGGTTTGCCAGGGTCGGGACATCCGGCGAATCGAACGTCGACGGCCTGCGATGGAGCGCTCGGGATCGAGCGGCAAATAGGCGGCCGACAAAGCCACTGGCTAGTTTCGTATTTTATCGGAGCGATACGTGCACACGGACGAGCGGATCCCGGGAATCCTTCGAATGCGACGCGGCGTTGGCCGTGCGCAGACGCTCGTCGAAGTGATCGTCGCGATCGCTATTCTTTCAGTAATCGTCGTAATGATCACGGCCGATCTGACGAACATCACGAAGGCCGATTCGGCCGCTGACCGCAGCATCGAGATCTCGAGCGCCAACTTTCTCCTCGGCGTGATGAAAGCAGATCCGGGATTCTGGAAAGGTCCGAACGGCGGCGTCGATTGGGACACTGGCCCCGACGATTCGTGCTACGTGGCACTTGGCCCATATACTGACTCAGGGCCAAGTCCCGCGCCGAGCTGGCACTCGATACCACCTCCGCAACCCGGCTGCTCATTTCCGTACTCCGATGTCGGCGCGCCGCAGCAGGGCGAACCGAATCAGGGCGCGAGTCCCGCGCCGGTCGGTGATGAAGTACAGTACATGTGGAACGCGAGCGAGCACAACGGTGACCCAAATGCGGCAGACCTAACCGTGTGGGTCCGCCGTGACACTGGCTCGCCCATATACGAGTACCACGCGATTCGCTACACGTCGCCCCCAGCCGGAACGCCAAGTGGACCAACACCAACGCCCAACCCGACCAGATCGGGCGGCGGTGGTGGCGGTGGCGGTAACCATAGTCCAGGCCCGTCGCCCTCACCCACCGGTATCGGTGTATGACGGTGCGAAGGAGATCGTGCCGCCGCGCTTTCACACTCGTCGAAATGCTCGTCGCGATGGCGGTCATGGGCGTCGTGATGTCGTTCGCCGCCCTCGAGTTCAGAGCCGTTGTCTTTAACTACCTCGGCATCGACTCTCATCTTTCGGCCGAGCAGCAAGCGCGAGTAGCTATCGCAAAAGTGGATGACATTTCGCGCCAAGCAAGCGTTGTGGACAGCGTCGATCCCGCCGCTCTTCCGTCGCCGGCCATTGTTCAGCCGGCGAGTACAGCCGGACCAACATTGCAATTCACCAAGACGCAGTGCCTTGACTTGAGCTGCATTCCAACCCAGAACGGCGTGCCGAAACCGTGCTATGACACGGTCACGATCTTCGTCGTGCCGGATTCGTCAGTGTCCAATAGCGATCCGATCTTCCAACCGCACAATCTTATCGAGCAGACCGCGCCGATCGACCCAACGCGAAGCGACTGCACGGGCGGTGACAAAGCGGCGTCGCGCCTAATCGCCCGCAACGTCGAAAATTTTACGGTGCAGAAGGCCGAGTGTGGGAATGGAGGCGGGAACTGCACGTACGGCCAGGGCTACAGGATCGACATTTCAATTTTCGACTACGATGACCACAGCGCGAACAGTCACGAAGGAACGCTCTATCACCTGTCGTCTGTGATCACGCCCCTCACGTTCGGTGAGTCGAAATGAACGCCGCACGCGCGCGAAATCGCAAACCGCGGCGGGGAGCGGCGCTTATCCTCGTCCTCCTGCTAGTCTCCGTTTTCCTCATCCTAATGGGTTCGGTCATCGACGCGCTTGCACTCGAATCGCAAAGCTCAATCGAGAGCGCCGACTCCGCCTCCGCAGTAGCGGCCGCGTACTCGGGTGTCGACCTCATGATCCTCTCCATCGAGGAGTTCTACGACAACGGTATCCAAGGAGGCCAGCCCCCTCAGACCGTATCATGCCAATTCGGCCGACCCGGCGGTGGCAGCGTTTCATCGTCGTGCACTGCGACGATCGCGAAGACCTGGAATGGCAACGGTATCAACTACTATCTTATCCGCTCGAACGGAAGCGCGTTCCCAACCCCCGACAAAGAAGTCGATCGGCAAATCGTCGCGCTCGTCAAACAAGTGCCGTTCGGCGCCTACGCACATTTTAGCGAGTCCGAGCACAGCAACACCGGCGGCCCGATCTGGTATTCGTCGAAGCAAAGCTTCGACGGCCCCGTTTACTCCGGCGGCAACATGCACATCATGTACGACAGCAATTCGACGACGCCGATCTTCCCGATGGGTTTCACTACCGACCAACCCCAGCAAAATCTCCAGTGGATGGACATCGAAGACGGCAACCACAGCAAGCCGAACACGCAGCAAGAATATTACTCGGTCTTCGGAACGAGTGGCCCTTCGTTCACGCAGAGCGCCGTCAATCTGCCGGGGTTCGCGCAAAATCTTGACATTTTCAGCGAGGCGTTCTACGGCGACAACCAACATGGCGACCTGACTGACTTGCAAAACGCCGGACAGAACGCGGGTGTCTACGTAAACGGTGGTGACCCTAACTGTCCGTCAAGCACGCTCTGCAGCGGTATTTTCGTATCGGGCAGCAATGTGACCATCTCGTCGACCAGCGTCGCTAGCCCGAACGGTGACCTGTCCTCAGGAACGCAAACATGGACGATCAACAGCCCATCGTTCGCTACAACGACGGTCACTGTTGATTTTGGCGCAAACACGACGACCGTCTCAGTCAATGGCGGTTCGACGAAGACGTACACGGGCGTCGCGTCGGGCGAACAGTCGGATTCCAGCCTTGGTAATGGTGCCATCTTTGTCGATGGTAGCCTATCCATTAGCGATGGTAGCACCGTGCACGGACAATATACCGTTGCCGTGCCTGACCCACCGGTCAACAACGAGGGCATCACGCTCGGCGGCAGCGTCACCGATGCAAGCGACCCGCGAAACGGTCCATCACAAGATGAGTTGGCGTTGTGGGCTGACACGGTCTCGCTCAAGTCCGGAAATAATAACCCTCTGATCGAGGCTATGGTATTGACTGGTTATGCGAACGAGTGCATTGAGAATAACTGCGGCGGCTGGTTCGCCAATGGCTATTGCAGCGCAAAGGGCTGCAACGGCGGTGGCACTGGAACACTGACGCTTTACGGCAGTGACATCGAAAATCTGCGCGGCAAGATGGGAACCGTCGATACCAACGGCGATCCGATCGCAGGTTACTTGCGAGCTCAGACGTACGACCCACGCCTTGGCGCCGTCCCGCCGCCGTTCTCACCGACCACAAACCTCTACTCGATCGTCGCGATTCAAGATGTCGGCTGGGGCGTTTCGGCTCCGCGCTAGATCGAACGCCGAAACCTTCTCCGAAACATAGAGATATCGGTTTAGGCCGATAGATTTTGTGTCGCCGACCGGTGTGCGAGCGCCATGATCGTCAGCATCGGATTGACGCTGCTCGATAGCGGGAAGACCGACGCGTCCACGACTATCAAGCCCTCGACGCCATGCACTCGACCGGTCTCATCGACGACGCCCTGCGCGGGATCGCGATGCATCCGGCACGTTCCCATTTGATGCGCTGAGTAGACTGCGAGCCGGTTCGGCGCAACGCCCCGTGCGTGCAGCGTGCGTGCGAACGACGTAAGATTCTTATCGGACGCGCGGCGGCGCTCGAGCTCGATCGGATCGGTGTGGAGCGTCGTGACCGAACGAGCTCCCGCCGAAAAGGCGAGGCGGACGAGCCCGGCGAGCGCCGCGAGCATGTGGGAACCGTCGAATGAGTCGACGCGATAACGGACGTCATCGCGGCCGTCGTCGCTTACCGAGCCTTCGCCGCGATCGCGGGTCAATACGATGAGCGCCGCTGCGTTACGAAGTCGCGCCATGACCGCGGCGTGCGACTCTTGCGATCGCCAAGCTATCGCAGAGGCCGCAAGGCCAGGGTGGGCGGGCACCGCTTCGAACTTCGCACCGTACCCGTCGTCGATATCCTCGAACTTGTCGCAGACGATCGTCTGCATCGGTCCGTGCCACATCTCGACCGGTTCGTCGAATTCGGCGAAGATAGCGGTCGTCGGATGAAGGCGTAGGTGCTTGCCGAGGTGCGGCGACTCGACGCCGCTGCGACGGAGGATGCCAGGCGAACGTAAACTGCCGGCACCTAAGACGACCGTCGACGCTCGGACATGCATCTGCCTGCCGTCGGTAAGGGTCGCTTCGACGCCGGCAGCGCGTCTATTTTTGATAATGATGCGCTCGACGCGCGCACCGGCGACGATGCTCGCGCCGGCGGCGACGGCGTCACGAAGATACGTCTGAGCGGTCGAGCGCTTGTTGCCGTACGCGCATCCGAATCCGCAATAACCGCAGCCATCGCCGCAATGCGACGCATTTCTCGGGATCTCGGAATGCGGCCACCCGAGCGATCTCGCGCCGCGCAGCAAGGCGGCGTTGTTCTCGTTGTGGAGATGAGTCGTTGTGATGCCGAGTCGCTCGCTCACGGCCTGGTACGGACCGGCAAGCGATGTGCTGAAGTCGATCCCGCCGGAGGCCTCTGACCACTGTCGGGCCACTTTGTCGGTCAACCGGAGCGACGTGCACCAATTCACCGTCGTGCCGCCGCCGATGCATGAGCCGGCAAGCACCGAGATCGAAAGGTCGTCGGTCGCGCACAAGCCCGACTCGAGATAGAGAGAACCGAACGCGTCGGCCTCGCGCTGCATCGATGCGATAGTGTCGGGTGCAGGTCCCGCCTCGAGTACGACGACCCGACGGCCCGCTTGCGAGAAGAGCGCCGCGGCAACGCCGCCTCCGGCACCAGACCCGACGACGACGACGTCGCAGTCGATATCGCCGGCGGCCTCAACGACTGTAAGATCCGAAATCGTACGGATGTCCGACCGCGAGCCTGGGTAACCGATTGACGGCCAAAGCGGATTTGCGCCGGCCTCATCGGTCGCAGCGTACGTGACGAAGCCGCACAACCGCTTGAACACCTGAAAACCCATCCGCAGTTGTGCGAGCCGACTGTCGGCCATCGCGAGCAAGACGCGCTCGCGACTGCGAAGATCGAGCGACGCGAACGATTGCCATCTGCCGCTCAGCGCGAACGTCAGCAGCGGTCCATCGAGCATGCCGATGAGAGTGCGGATCTTCGCGAGCCGGTGGGGAGCTAATCGGCGCAGCGCAGTGCGAAGCGCCTCGCCCGCGATGGAACGGTCCGCGTCCGGCGGCGCAAACGTCGCAAGCAACGCATCGAGAGTCGCTGATTCTCGGTCGGTGAAATCGCCGATCGTCACGCGCCGCACTCCGTGGGGCCGCTACTCGCTTCCTGCGCTTCGCGACCGCGCTCGAGGGACAGGCGTCTCGAAGCGCGGTGATTAACCTGGGCCGTCATGGCGCTCATCGCTGACGCTCTCAATGCGCGACCGGGCCTTCAACGCAGGTTGTTCTTCCTCGCGCGCCGCTTCGTGCCGGGCGAGACGATCGACAGCGCGATCCAAGCGGTCAAGCAGCTCAACGGGTACGGCCTCACCGCGACTCTCGATTTTCTCGGCGAAGACGTGCTCAACGAACGCGAAGCTGTGCAGACGACGCAGACGTACCTCGAGATGATTGACCGGATCAACGCATCGGGCGTCGATTCGAACGTCTCGGTGAAACTGAGCGCCATCGGACAAGCGATAAGCGAAGACCTCGCCGTTTCGAATCTCGAGCGGATCATCGCGAAGGCACGACCGACGGGCATGTTCGTCAGGCTCGACATGGAAGGCTCGGGAACCGTCGACTCGACGTATCGGATCTGCGATCGCGCGCGGGCGTCGTACGAAAACGTCGGACCGGTCGTCCAAGCTTACCTGAAGCGAGCGGCGGACGACGTCGTGCGCCACATCAGGTCCGGCGTTCGCGTTCGACTCTGCAAAGGCGCCTACAAAGAGCCGCCCGAGCTCGCATATCAGAAGATGTCGGACATACGGCGCAACTACATGGATCTCGCCCGCTCGCTCCTTTCGAACGGGGAATATCCGGGGATCGCGACGCACGACGACAGCTTGATCGATGGCGTCCTCGCCTATGTGAGAGAGCAGAAAATCCCGGCCGATCGCTTCGAGTTCCAGATGCTCTACGGCATCCGGCCGGAGAGACAACGCGCGATCGTAGCCGGCGGTCATCGGCTGCGCGTCTACATCCCCTTCGGCACGCACTGGGCCGGGTATTTCGCACGACGTCTCGCCGAGCGAAAAGAGAACGTATTTTTCGTCGTGCGCAGTCTGTTCTCGAAGTGACGTGATGGCGTTTCGCTTCGGTACCGTCTATGTGAAAGAGCGTCCCTTCGGCGAGGTGCGCGACGCGCTCGTCGACCTCATGGCCGAATCCGACCGCACACCAGTCTACGAGCGCGGCATCGAGCCGACGCCCGACGATACGACATCGGCGAAGATCGTCCGCAGTTTCGCGGTCTTGCCGCCTGAAGACGACTGGATCGCGGTCCTCGAGGACGGCCATCCGGTCGATGACGGCGGCGTCGCCGAAGGACTCTCCGATCTGCTCGGCGCTGAGGTCTTACATTTCTCGTACGACGACGAAGAAGGCGCATGGTCGTACGAGTCCTATTGGGAAGGCCAGCCGCTCGAGTCCGGCGGCGCCGACGATGAGGATTACGACGTGAGCGCGGCCGAGTTCATCCGCTCGCGATCGCTGCCGCACTTCGGCGTCTACTATGAGGAGGTCGCGGCCGCAGCGGGTGACGCGCAGCCGGTCGTCGGCGCGCTCCACTTCATCGGTACGATCGTCGCGCGCGTGCCTATGGGCACCGAAATCTTGACTTTCCGCCGCGGGGGTGCGCCAGTCAGTTAGGTCGTTGCGACCTTTCCACAACGCCTCGCCTCGGCCGTTTTGACGAGCGGACTCACGTGAAGGTCGACCGCTCCGACGGCAGCAAAGGCGTACAGAACCAGCGATTTTGATGAGGACTGACATGAGCGTCAACGGCAACCCGAAGACCCGAACCGAAAAAGACTCGATGGGCGAGATGCAAGTCCCCGTCGACGCACTGTATGGAGCGAGCACGCAGCGCGCCGTGCTCAACTTCCCGATCAGCGACCTGCGCTACCCGCGGCGCTTCATCCGCGCGCTCGGTCAAGTCAAGCTCGCTGCGGCCGAGACGAATTCGGAGCTCGGGCTCGTCGATCGCGAGATAACCTCGGCGATCGCCGAGGCGGCTCGCGACGTCATCGACGGCAAGCTCGACGCGCAGTTCGTCGTCGACATCTTTCAGACGGGTTCGGGCACCTCGACGAACATGAACGCGAACGAGGTCATCGCGCACCTCGCGGCGTCGAAGAAGAAAACAGAGAAGAAGATCCACCCGAACGATCACGTCAACTTCGGACAGTCGAGCAACGACGTCATCCCGACGGCGACGCACGTCGCGGCGGCGAGCGCGATGAACGAAGACCTCATCCCCTCGCTCGAGAGGCTGAAGACCTCGCTCGATAAGAAGTCAAAAGAGTTCTGGGGCATCATCAAGACCGGGCGCACGCATCTGCAAGACGCGACGCCGATCCGCCTTGGGCAAGAATTTCTCGGTTACAGCGGTCAGGTCGAACGCGGCATCGCGCGTGCCAGGGCGGCGATCGCCGAGTTGAGTGAGGTCGCGCTCGGCGGCACGGCGGTCGGCACCGGTATCAATACGCACCCGCAGTTCTCACACAAGGCGTGCGCGAGGCTCGCCCATATGACGGGCCTGCCGATCCACGAGACGATGAACCACTTCCAAGCCCAGTCGACCCTCGACAACTGCGTCGCCGCGAGCGGGGCGCTCAAGACGATCGCCGTTTCGCTGACGAAGATCGCGAACGACATCCGGTGGCTCGGTTCAGGGCCTCGCGCGGGCATCGGGGAGCTCGATCTGCCGGCCGTGCAGCCGGGATCGTCGATCATGCCGGGCAAGGTCAATCCGGTGATCTGCGAGTCGGTGCTCATGGCATGTGCGCAAGTGATCGGGAACGATGCTGCCATCGCCGTCGGCGGTCAGAGCGGCAACTTCGAAATCAACCTGACGATGCCGATCGTCGCCTACGACCTCCTGCAATCGATTTCGATACTCGCGAATGCGTCGAAGAATCTCGCCGCGCAGTGCGTCGACGGGTTGAAGGCGACATCGCGCGGACCCGAGATGGTCGAGCGCGGGCTTGCGATGTGCACGTCGCTGGCGCCGATCATCGGCTACGACGCCGCCGCGGCGATCGCGAAGGAAGCCGCGAAGACCGGCAAGACGATCCGCGAGGTCGCACGCGAACAGACGAAGCTGTCGGAGCAGGAGCTCGCGAAGATCCTTGATCCGGCGCTCATGTGCGAGCCGAGCGCGGATCGCGTCGGCGCCGGCGGGGGCTAGCCGCTAGCTCGTAAAAACCGCGGCGGTCGACCGTAAAGGTCGACCGCTCCCCCTTTAAATATCGAGGCCGCGGCGGTCGAGCTAAAGCTCGACCGCTCCCTATTTCTAGTTGAACGCGTTAGACGGCGATCGGTTCGGAGGGCGGAGAGTGCGAATCGATCTCCTTGACGTTTTCGCGCGCTTGCGAGAGCGCTTCGTCGAGGAGATCACCGACGGGCCGCGGCCCGGTCGGATCGACGACCGTCATGCCGACGCGCAGCCGTTCGTCGTCGCCGAGGCGGCGCTTAAGCCAGCCGAGCGAAGGCCTCGATCCGGGCGTCAAGATGATGCCGAATTCTCGCTCGGCGGTACGTCCGACGATGTCGGACGCGCGGAACAGCCGGCGCATCATCGGAGCCGCATCGGCAGCATCCGGCACCTCGACGACCGCTACGGTCAAGCCTGAACGGTCGACCGCGGCGAGCTGAGCGATGCGGCCGAGCTGTATGACCAAACCTTGCCGGTTGGCAAAGCCGGTCTGCTGATCGGTCAATGAGGGATCGAGCGTCGAGCTCGCTTCGCCTGCGAGCAGCTTCTTGCGAAGATCGGCGAGCAGCACGATCGGCAAGACGATCGCGGCGACGACGCCGCACGCCTGCGAAAAGTACCAGCCGATCGTCGATGGCCCGTTCGACCACGAGACGGCGATGACGTCGGCGAACGACGCGGTCGCGGCGAGAACGAGCCATGCGCGAACGATGCTGTCGCGACGCAGCGCGACTGCGAGCAACCCGATCGCGACGAGCCACAAGAACAAGAGCGTCGCGACCCATACCGGCGGCAGCACGGTCGCACCGAACCACGACTTGAACAACGAGGGATCTCGCCACAGCCACACCGCCGAGCCGCAGACGAGTATGACCGCGAGCAGAAGCGGACCGCGCATGAACGCGCCCGCGTCGCGCAAGAACACCCGGGTGACGACATTGCGAGCTCCGGCATCGGGGATCTCGAGCGCGCGTCTGCTCGTCCACTCGTCGTCGAGCGCGATGAATCCGATGATGCCGAGCGCGGCGGCGCCATGCCACACGACCCAGAACCATCTCGACGCCGCCGGTCCGAACGGCCACCACTCAGGCGCGACGCCCGGATACGTCACGGTGTACGCGCCGATCGCGATGCCGCAGATGATGTACGCGGCGGCCAGCAAGACGAGCGCTGGCGAGCGGCTGATGACTAGGCGGTTCGACAGCAAGAATGCCGTCGCGAGATACGCGACGGCCGTTACGGCTCCGATCGCCGAAACGAACGCACCGGATGCCGGATACGACGAAGTCCAGGCTGAGAGCGCGAGAATGGCGGCGATCGCCATGACGGTGAAGCCGCCCCAGACCCCGGCCCACCCCAGCGTCGCGGAATCCGTTTCGGGCGCGAGCGGTGGCGCCGTTGCCTGATCCATACCTAGTAGTAATTCCCTTCCTGGAAACCGCCTAGACCCGCCTCGCAGGCAGCCGTCCGAAGGGTCGGACGGAGGGCGTCCGCAACCGTCACAGGATGGAACGTATAGGCCTCATCGGCGTCGGCGCGATGGGCGAACCGATGGGTGCATCGCTGCTGCGCGCGGGCTTCCCGCTGTGCGTCAGCGCACACCGTTCGCGGGAGCGGGTTGAACGTCTTGTGAAAGCCGGCGCGGCTGAGGCGCCGGATCCGGCGGCAGTCGCCGAGCGCTCGGATGTCGTCATCACGATGGTGCCCGACTCGCCACAAGTCGAAGACGCCTTGTTCGGCGAGCGCGGCGCGGCGACGACGATGAACAAAGGTACCCTCGCGATCGACATGTCGACGATCTCGCCGCTCGCTACGCGCGCATTCCACGCGCGCCTCGCGAAGCAAGGCGTCCAGCTCGTCGACGCGCCGGTCTCAGGCGGCCCGAGCCGTGCGACGACCGGCGAGCTGACCATCATGGCCGGCGGCGATCAGGCCGCGTTCGACAAGTGCGAGCACATCTTGCGCGCGATGGGAACACCGACGTACCTCGGCGGACCTGGGATGGGCGAGACGGTCAAGCTCGTCAACCAGATCATCATCGCGACGATCATGATCGCCAATGTCGAGGGTCTCGTCTTCGCGAAGAAGGCCGGCGCGGATATCGCCGACGTCCGCTCGGTGCTCGCGACGGCCACGGCGAACAACTATCTGCTCGAGAAGTGGCTGCCGCAGACGTGGTTCGCGGGCAAGCGCGACGGCGGCTTTGCGCTCGATCTTCTCCGCAAGGATCTGAACGCCGCTCTCGACGCCGCCAGGCAGATGGGCCTCGGCCTGCCGTCGTCGGGCCTGACGTACCAGCTCTTCACCGCCGCGAGCGGCGCGGGTCACGGCCGCGAAGACTACAGTGCCGTGTCGGCGCTCTACGAAGAACTCGCACAAGTCAAGGTCAGCTGAGGTCGACGATTCCACCCATGCCGCCGAACATCGAAGAATTCAACGCCTATCGCCGCAAGATGAACGAGAAGATCCTCGCGTGCGGGCATCTCGGCATCAGCCGCTTCTTCAACCTCGACACACGCGCGTACGAAGACGGCGCGCTACCGGGCAAGACGAAGGAGCTGCTCGGGCTCGTCGCATCGCTCGTGTTGCGTTGCGACGACTGCATCACGTATCACATCGGACAGTGCGTCGCCCAAGGCGTCACCGACGAAGAGTTCTACGACACGTTCAACGTCGGCCTCGTCGTCGGCGGCTCGATCGTCATCCCGCACATGCGCCGCGCGTTCGACACGCTCGAGCAGCTGCGAGGAGCGTGAGTTTGCGTCAAGCCCATCTCACGGCGCCCCGGACGATCGAGTGGCGTGAGTCGAACGCGCCGAAACCCGGACGTGGCGAACTGCTCGTGCGCATCCGAGCCGCGCTCACGTGCGGCACGGATCTCAAGACGTATCGCCGAGGTCATCCGAAACTCGCCTATGGGCCGTTCGGCCACGAGGCATCGGGCGACGTCATCGCGGTCGGCAAAGACGTCGATCGATTCGCCGTCGGCGATCCGGTCATGTGGGTCCAGACCGCGCCGTGCGGCGCGTGCGAGAAGTGCGCGCGCGGCTTCGAGAACCTGTGCGAGCATCTCTTCGACGACATCGCGCTCGGCGCGTATGGCGACGAGCTGCTGCTGCCGGCGAAAGTCGTCAGACAGAACGTCTACAGAAAACCCGAAAAGCTTTCGTACATAGAAGCGGCGTTCTTAGAGCCGTTTTCGTGCGTCGTGCACGGCTGGAACGTGCTACGGCGCGCCGATGCCCGGCGTCCGCTGCCGCCCGACGTCACGATCATCGGCGCGGGAACGATCGGCTTGCTCCATCTCATCTACGCCGTTCGAGCCGGCGTCAACGCGACCGTGATCGCTCGGGGCGCGCAGCGGAGCGAGCTCGCGGCATCGCTGGGAGCGAAGACCGTCATCGAGGCGGAAGACACGAAAACCGTCGACGCGCTCGCCGGCAGCGCCGGCGCAGTGTTCGAGTGCGCGGGTACGCAGTCGACATGGACCCTCGCCGCCGCGCTCGCACGCCCGGGCGGTCGCGTCGTTCTCTTCAGCGGCTTGCCGTCGGGTGCCGTCGCGCAGTTCGATGCGGCGAAGATCCATTACGGCGAGATCGCTTTGCTCGGAGCCTTCCACTTCACACCGGCCGATGTCCGCGAGGCATACGAGCTCCTCGGGCGCGGCGGCATCGATGTCAAGCCGCTCGTATCCGGCGTCGAGAAAATGGATGATATCATCGACGTCTTCGAGCGGCTCGACCGTCGCGAAGGCCACAAGTTCGCGCTCGTGCCTGACGGCGAGGACCCTCGATGGACGTGACCCGCGCCGCGATGTACGACCGCGACGGGTCGATCTCGATCCGCGAAATCGAACTGCCGCAGATGAACGACGGCGAAGCGCTCGTCCGCATCACCGCGTGCGGCATCTGTCCGGGCGAAGCGATGGATTGGTACGTCGCCCGCAAAGCGCCGTTCGTCCTCGGACACGAGCCGGTCGGTATCGTCGAGGCGATCGGAGCGGGCGTCGATCGACTGAGAAAAGGCGACCGCGTCTTCATCCACCATCATGCGCCGTGCATGACATGTAAGTGGTGCGAGCGCGGCGACTACGTTCAGTGCGAGACGTGGCGACCGGCGCGGCTCGTTCCCGGGGGCATGTCCGAGCGAGCGGTCGTCCAAGCGCAAAGCGTCGCCGTGGACATGCTCACGTTGCCCGACGCGGTCGATGACGACGTCGCCACGTTCGTCGAGCCGCTTGCGACCGTCGTCAAGTCGCTCGATCGAGCCGGCGACGTCCGAGGCCGTTCGGTGCTCGTCATCGGGCTCGGCGTCATGGGCTTGCTTCACGTCATGCTCGCAGGGCGACGCGACGCGGCGCTCATCATCGGCGTCGACGGCGTCGACATCCGTCGCGCAAAGGCGCTTTCGATCGGTGCGCATGCCGTGTTCGCGCCCAGCGAGGCAGTTGCTCGCGTCAAGGAAGCGACCGGCGGCGGCGCGGACGTCGTCGTCGTCGGCCCGGGTTCGACGGCAGCGATGGATGCCGCAGCCGCCTCGGTCGCGCCCGGCGGCACGATCGTCTTGTTCACGCCGCTTCCGCCAGGCGAGCGCTGGGGTATCCCGGTCAACGACTTGTTCTTCAAAGACGTGCGCATCACGCATTCGTACAGCGCAGGTCCTGGCGATACGCGCAAAGCGTTGGAATTGCTCGAAAACGGCCTACCGGTTGCCGATCTCATCACGCACCGGCTGCCGCTGACGGATGTGCGAAACGCATACGATCTGGTCCGCGACGCGGGTGAAGCGCTGAAGGTCATCGTATATCCACAGCGATCGTGAAGAACGCCTTCAGTCCCGATGCGAACAGCTGGTCAGGCATCGAGCCCGTCGGCTATCGGGCGGGCCGTCGAGACGAACCGGGTCAAGGCTATCGGGGCGTCACCAAGCACGTCATCTCCGGCGACCGCGGCGAGCCATCATCTTTCGAGGTCCGTTATTTTGAGATCGAGCCAGGCGGCTACACGCGGCTCGAAAAGCATCGCCACGTGCACTCGGTGACCATCATCCGCGGACGGGGCTACGCCGTCGTCGGCGCCGACATCCATCCGCTCGGGACGTTCGACCACATCTACGTCGGACCGATGACGATGCACCAGTTCGTCAACGACGCGGCCGAGCCGCTCGGCTTCATCTGCGTCGTCGACGCCGAACGCGACAAACCGCAGCCGGCGACCGACGACGAATTCGCCGATCTGTCGCGCTCCCGCGCGCTCGCGGGGAAGATCCACCGGTAGTAGTAGGCCGACCGAAGGTCGGCATGCCGAGCTTCGCTCGGCCTACTACAATCTTGCAACTGGAGAGGCCGCGGCGGTCGAGATAAATCTCGACCGCTCCCTATTTATTAGTTGGGCAGTAAAGAGATCTGTTGAGGAGCAGGGGCGGCGAAGTCCATGCACGGTGCCGCGCGATACGGACACGTCGCGCACTGCGGTCCGGCCTTAGCGGTGAGGTCAGCGTTGCGGATCCCGGCCGCGACGGCCTCGACCTCTGCGCGCACCGTATCATCGTCCGGCAGATCGACGCGCTCGAGGCTCACGCCGCCCGCGCCGATCCGCAGGATGGCGCACGATGCGATGTCTTCGCCGTACGCCCTCGATGCAGCGATGCGATAGAGCGCCAGTTGAAGAGCGTAGTGCTCTATCGCGGTGATGCCGGTTTTATAATCGATGATGAGGCGCCCGCCGGTTGGATCGTCCGCGATGAGATCGATGAAGCCGGTCACCTCGACGCCGCCGACGTCGAGTGTGAACGGCGCCTCGACGCGCACCGGCTTCCAACCCGCGAGCGCGGCCATGACCGCCTCGACGCTTGCCGTGGCGCGATCGCGCTCGGCGCGCGACGGTTCGAGCGCGAGATCGCGGATCGCAGCGTCGATGTACGCGGCCGGCGATCGACCTTGCGCGCGGCCCCAGGTCTCAAGCGCCCGGTGGACGAGATCGCCGTACGTGCCGGCAGAAAGCAGCGAATCGCGCGACCGTTCCGAGGCGTCCAGCTCCTGCGGATCGGCATCGTCAGCTGTCGAAGCCGAACGGCCAAATCCGGGCAGACCGTACGCGAGCCGGTACGTCACCGAACGCGGGCATTGCTCGAACTGCGAGATCGATGAGAACGAGAGCGCCGGTACTTCGACCTGAGGCCGAATGGCGCGTTCGAGCACGAAATCGCCGACCGGCAATGGCGCAGCGGACACGGCCGGCGATGAGCGGACGAAACGCGCGCCGGTGCGAGCCGGTTCGTCGAGCGTCTTCCAGCCTCGCCGCTTGATCCACGAGAGCGCGTGCTCCAAGAACTCATGGACTTTGCCATCGGGGTTCTTGCCGGACGCTGGTCGTCGAAAGCCGCTGACGAATAGCTCGTCGCGCGCTCGCGTAAGGGCGACGTAGAACAGCCGACGTTCCTCGCGCTCGCGCTCGAGGTCGCGCTCCCGCTCGCCCGACGTCAAACCGCCCGCATCCGCGGCAAGGTCGACGTACGTCGTGTGGAACGGCCGTTTGAGGTCCGGCCCCTCGCCGGCGAGCAGCGCCCCGCTCCTCGGATCGAGGCGTACGGCGGCGTAATCCGGCGGCATCTGCGGCCAGACGTCGATGACGAACACGACCGGCCATTCGAGCCCTTTCGCCGCGTGAATGGTCATGACATTGATCGCATCGGCGGATGGCGGATCCGCTTCTTGATCGTCGGCCTCGGCCAAACTCAGCTCGCGAACGTATTGGTCAAAGTCCGCAGCGCGCGAGCCGGGATTGCGTTCGGCGAACGAGCGCACCATCGCGGACAGCTTTTCGACGTTCGCGCGCGCCTGATCGCTGCGGTGGCCCGACCGTGTGTCGGCGGTCAGCAGCAGGCTGGCGCGATCGACGACCGCTTCCCAGGCGATGACGAGCGGTGCGCCGCCGAACTCCTCGAGCGCATCGATCGTGCGGCGGAACCGGTCGAGCCGGTTACGTGCATCGGCATCGAACGAGTCGGGAAGGTCTTCGACGACGGCTCTGCTCGAGAGGTGCGAACCCTCGATGCGCATGTCGCCGCACAGCGCGGCGATCGAGGCATCGGAGAGGCCGACCGACGGTGAGGAGAGGACGCGAGCGGCGGCCGCATCGTCGAGCGGATCGGTCACGAGCCGCAGCCACGCGAGTGCGTCGAGCACCTCCGGCGCCTCGTAGAAACCTGCGCCGCCGTACTGGCGGAACGGCACGTCGCACGCGTTGAGCGCCTCGATGAGCGGCTGGAGCTTCGTCTTGCGCCGGCTCAAGATCGCGATGTGGCGCGGCGCGAGCGGTTCGAACTCGCCGGGCCGGTCTTGGCGTTCGACGCTCCGTCCGCTCGCCAACAGCTCGACGATCTTCGCCCCGACCCATTGCGCCTCGAGCTCGCGCGTCCGCGCGGCGTTCGGCGGCTCGCCGCCGACCAACCCCCAATGGCTTGCGGCATGGACGACCGGAGTATCCGCTTCACCGCGCGTCGCCTGGAGCGGCTCGCGATCCTCGAAATGCGATCCGATGACCGAGTGCGCGAGATCGAGGATCTCTTGCCGCGAGCGTCTGTTCTCGGTGAGCGCGAACGTGACGCAGGCCGGCTTTCGGCCGAAGAGAGCGAGATTGAGCGGATCGATCCCGCGGAATCCGTAGATCGTCTGACGAGGGTCGCCGACGACCATCACGCGTTCGCAGCCCTCGCCGAACATCGCCTCGAGCAGACGGATCTGGCGCGGGTCCGTGTCTTGATACTCGTCGACGATGCAATGGCGGAAGCGGCCGCGCAGCGATCGTCCGATGTCCGGCCGCTTCACGATCATGTCGTGCGCGATGTTGAGCAAGTCGGCATACGTGAGCGCGTTGCGATCGCGCAGGCGTTCATCGTAGCGCGCGAACAGGCCGGCCGCGGCTTCGACGCGAGCCCGCTCCTCACCGAGCTCGCGCTCGAACGCGCGATCGCCGATCTCGGCGATCAACTGTCGCGTCTTGCCGACCTTGAAGATCTTGCGACACGGGTTCGCGCCGAACGCGTCGGCGGCGGCGAGCGCGCGGTCGCGAAACGCGGCGATCGACTCGCCGCGATCGCGCAGCCGCTGGCAGATGTCGAAGAGCGCCGTCCGGACCTGATCGACGACGAAGAACCGGAGCGCAAACGATGCCGCATCGCCGCGCACCGCGCCGCGGATCATATCGTCGAAAGCATGCCAGAACTCGACCCGCGCGTCGATCTCGTTGATGAGCGTGCTATCGGGCGAAAGATCGAGTTCGAAGCCATGCTCTTTGAGCAGCGACAACGCGAAGGCGTGGAAGGTGGCGCATTCGGGCGGCTCGACCCCCGGCCCCAACCGGTTCATGATCCGCCCACGCAGCTCGGCCGCCGCCTTCTTCGAGAACGTCAGAAGCAGGATCGACGAGGCGGGGCAGCCGGCGGAAGGATCATCATTCAGCTGCGCCACGCGCTCGACGATCGTGAACGTCTTCCCCGTGCCCGCGCCGGCATCGACGAGCGCCGGGGCGGTGAGCGGGTGTCCCATGACCGATCGTTGTTGCGCGGAGGCGGTCGCGTGTTTATCCGGCGCGATCATCACGTTCACCGTACGCGATCGAGCCGGCGCCCGGGCAGATCGATTTGTAGCCGCACCACTTGCACGTCACTTCGTCGGCGGCGGTGACGAACGCGGTGATGCCACCGCTCGAGACCTCTCGGACGACGCCGGCGGCGATGATGTCGTAGATCTCGTCGAGTTGCGCCCGGGGCAGCGCATCGCGCTTGCCGTCGCCGAACACCGTCGCATCGGCGTGGATCTCGCCTTTGTCCTTGTCGTTGCCGCCGAGGTAGAGATATTCGACCCGCGATACATGCGCACCAAACGCAGCCTCGACAGCGCGAACGTAAAGGTAGGTCTGAAGCTTGAGACCGTCCGGGGCGCTCCCGAACAACCCGATACCAGGAGACGCTACATCGAGCTGGCCGATGACCTCCGCAGCGTATTCCGCGCTCCCTTTTACCGTGCGCATTTTGCCGCTCTTATAGTCGCGCACGACGAGCGTTCCGTCTTCGAGACGGTCGATGCGATCGACATAGCCGACGAGCTTCGCGCCGCCGACCTGGATCTCGATGCGGCGCTCGCACGCGAGGACGGTGAACGGGTTGTCGCGTGCTTCATCGACGAGCCAGCGAGCGTAGGCGCCGAGCTGTCGCATGATGCGAGCCAGCTCGTAACGGAAGAGCGGAGCGTCTGGCGTGATTCCGCTCTCGACCGCGGCGCGAACCGCTTCTTCGCGTGCGATCGGTGCAAGCGCGTCGACGATGTCGCCCGCGACGAGTACCGGCGCTGCGGCGCGAGAGAAGTCCGTCGCCTCGAGATGGTAACGCTCGAGCACCCGATGGACGAAGCGCCCCATCCGAGTCGAGTCGTCATCATCGGTGGACAACTGCATCGGATATTTGTAGAACCAACGGCGCGGGCACGCGACGTAATCCTCGATCGCAGACGGCGAAAGGCGGTCGAGCGGCCATGCGAGCGCGCGAGCCGGCTCGTCGACGAGCGTGCGAGCGTCGATGTATGCGCCGAGCACCGGGCGTGACGCGAGATAACGCTGCACCTGCGGCAACGCGCGCTCGCTCGCTCCGGCGGCCGCATACGCCGCCGCGAAGCCGTCGTAGTCGGTGCGATCGGCGGTCACGGGCGCGGGTGAGCGCTCCGCGATCAGCTGAGCGAACGTCGAGAGCGGTTGTTCCGCCGCATCGTCGCCGAGCCGCGCCGCCGTCGCGATGACGTCGAGGCGAGCTCTCGTGAGGGCGACGTACCAAAGGGAGGCCTCTTCGAGCTTGCCGTCGTCGGAACTGCGGACGTACGGCAACGGCCTGTTACCGAGAAGAGGATCGGGTCGCGGACGAGCCGGCAGCACGCCGTCGACGAGTTGCGGCACGACGACCATGTCGAACTCGAGCCCCTTCGCGGCATGGATCGACATGACGGGGACGCCGGCGCTTTCCGCCCGCGGCTCTTGATATGGATCGCCGAGAAGGGAGACGAGCGGATTCAGTTTCGCGACGAAACCTGCCGCATCGAGACGTTCACCTTCGCTCGCGGCGATGTCGGCGACGTCGCGAGCGGCCTGCACGAGCGTCGCGAGCCGGGCCGGCGACGCCGTCGCGTCGAATCCCGGCACGTCGCGTTCCGCTCGCATCGGCCACAATAGGTCGAGTTCGCGGACGATCGTCTGGATTAGGAACGCGGGATCGAAGCGGTACCTGGGCTTGACGGCATTGCGGCACGCGTCGAGCCGAGCGGCAAAGCGCGACCACTCCTCGCGGCCGCGCGGCGGCGTGGCATCGAAGGCGCGTCTCGGCGCTTGAAAAAGATCGGGGTTCGCGCCGAGCGCGATGCTGACGGTCAGTGGACGAAAGCCGACGAGCGGATTTGTTAGCAACCGGCGCCACGCGTCTGCATCACCGTCGCCGGTGAGCACGTCGATCGTCGATAGGACGGCTGCTACGAGCGAATCGTCGTGAAAGCCCGCGGTCGATTGGGCGGCGACGGGGATGCCCCGCGCTTGGAGTTCGCGCGCGATCGCGCCGCGATACGGTTCGACGACGCGCAGCAGAACCGCGACCTCGCTCGGCTTCGTGCCGGCGCGCACCCGTTCGGCCACCGCGTCGGCTATCGCGTTCACCTCGTCGTGCGTCGTCTCGACTTGCATGAGGCGCACCGAACCGGAACCTTTGTTGTGCGGGTCGGCGGTCGTCAGCGACTCAGGTCGAAGACGAGGCGTCTGATTCGCGACGTCGAGGATCGCCTTCACGGAGCGGCGGTTGAGGCGCAGCGTCAGCTGATCGCAGTCGAACAGCGTTATCGCCTTCTCGACGTTCTCGGGAGCCGCGCCGCGGAAGCGGTAGATCGATTGGTTGAAGTCGCCGACGAAGCACATCGCCGGCGTCGGCGGCTTCGCGTGCGCGGAAGCGCCGCCGAAGACCTCGAGCAATCGCAGCTGCATCGGATCGCTGTCTTGGAACTCGTCGACGAGGACGTGCTCGAACGGAAGCCGCGCGCGAAGCCACACGTTTGCCTGCGACTTCGGATCTTCGAGCGCGCGCACGGCATCGACGACAAGATCGCGGAAATCCGCCAGTCCGAGCCGCGTGCGCTCTGCGTCCATCATCGTATAGAGCCGCGCGAGGTCGGCGAGCCGGGCGTCGCCGTGCGCCTGTTCGGCGAACGCGTCGGTCGTCACGCCATCGCCTTTCAGTCGTGCGATGAGATTGAGCGCAGCCGTCGCGAACGCAGCACTGTGAACGACGTCGTCGTCGAATGTCTCGAGCTTGACGTCCTTGATGAGGCGATCCCAGATGAGACGCTCTTTGACCGGTGTCAGGAGGTCGCGGCCGGCACCTCGCGGTGCGTCGCCGTCGAGCAGCCGCTTGCAGAAGCCGTGAAACGTGTAGACGTGGAGCTCGGGGACGGCGATCGATCCGCCGGAACGCTCGCGCATACGCTGGACGATGCGACGCCGCATGCCCGCCGCCGCACGCCGGGAAAACGTGAGCACGAGGATCGCTTCCGGGGAGATGCGATCGTCGTGGACGATCGCGGCGAACCTGCGCGCGAGCGTCTCAGTCTTGCCGGTGCCCGGCCCCGCGAAAACGATGAGATGATTGCCGCGGTGCTCGATGACGAGCCGTTGCTCAGCGGTGGGCTCGAAAAGCTGCATCGCTGCAGTTTTCTGCGAATCTCCGTTCCGACCTATGCTGCGGCAAGCATCGGCTTATGGCAGGCTATCACTCGGGGCCGCTGCGAACTAGTGATGGCTATGACCGTGTCAACTTTTTCGGCCTCTGCCGCGTTATGAAGGGTATGATCCGCTCGCTTGCGTTCGTCTTCGCCATCGCGCTCGCGATGTTCGCGTCGGCTGCTGTCATCGCCGACCCCGCGCCGACGCCCGACGCGCTGACGATCCTACGTAATGCGGAGGCCGCTGCTCGAGCAAATCCCGATCCGCCCTACACGGTCTACGACATGCACGAGATCTTCATCCATCATGGGCACCAGTTCACGTACGACTACCACGTGTGGTATCGCGCGGACGGGAAAGCGCTCATGCAGAACGTCGTCACCGATCGAGCCGGTCATCACGAGCAGCATTTCGGCTACCCGTTCCCGTTCGCACCCGACATCAATATCTTGTTGTACTCGACGCCGCCGCCGACTGCAACTCCGGCCCCCGTGGCGTCGCGGAATCCCGGGGTGTCAGGTACCGCCCCCCCAATAGTCTCTGTGCAGGTCATCACAGCCAACCGCTACTACTCCGTTACGTTGGTCGGGGTCGAGGACTATCAGGGCCACAGCGTCTATCATCTCGCCCTGACGCCCGCACCGAACGTCGACCAAAAGGCGCATCCGTGGCGAGATCTTTGGGTGGATACGCAGACCTACGAGGTGTGGAAGGCGCACGCCCTTGGGTGCTGTTCGATCGGCCTGGCGACCGGAACCATTGAAGGGACCGCGGAGTTCGAACCCGTCGGCCAGTACTGGCTGCTCGCTCATGCCAGTGGTTACGGCCAAGGCCACATCGCCTTTATCAGCGACAGCGGCCAGTACGAATACTACTTCTCAGGGTTCGACTTCCCCGATTCGCTGCCCGACTGGTACTTCGACCCGAACCTGTTCCGCCACCACTAGTCGCCGTTTTCGATTCGAAAAAAGGGAGCGGTCGAGATTTATCTCGACCGCCTGTCAAAGCGGCGAAAAGGGAGCGGTCGAGATTTATCTCGACCGCAGACGACCTTGCGATTGAAAGACCGCCGCGGTCGACCTTGAAGCTCGACCGCTCCATTTTAATTTATCGTGACCCGCTAGGCGCCGATTTGGGCGATGATCTGCGCGCACAAGGACTTGAGCACCGGGTCAGACGCGAGACGCTCAGCCGATTCGAACTGCTGGCGTGCGCCGTCGCCGTCGCCCTGACGGAGCCGGATCGCGCCGCGCAGGAAGTACGCCTTCGCGTACGACGAGTTGAGCTTGAGCGCTTCGGCCGCTTCCTTGTCGGCCGCGACGAGGTTGCCCGTGCGATACTCCGCCAGCGCTTTATCGTAATGCGCCTGCGTGTACTGCGGATGGAGAAGCGCCGCCACCGCGAACGCCCGCGCCGCCGCGTCGACGTGACCCGAGACGTACTGCGTCAGGCCGAGGTCGAAGTTCGCGCGCATCGACGTGGGATGGCCGGCGAGGATGTCCGTGAAGATCGACTTGGCGCTGTCCGTGTTGTTCAACGCGAGGTCTGTGACGCCGAGGTTGAACTGCGCCGGCACGAGGTCGGGCTGCTGCTTCAAGCACGTGTTGAACTCGCCCGCGGCGTCCGTATACCGCGCGAGCGCGTAGAGCGCCAGACCGCGATCGTAGTGCGCTTGGACGTCGTTCGGTGAAAGCGCGATCGCCGAATCGAGGCGGTCGAGCGACCCCGAGAAATCGCCCTTGTGATAGAGATCGATCGCCTGGCCGACGAGCGACTCGACCTTCAGCTGGCTGAAGAAGTTCTGTGCGTACGCCGCGGTCGCGGTCGCGCCGACGATGCCGGCGAAAACGATCGTCGCAGCTAGGGCTTTGCGAATCGAAGCGTTCATCGCTCACCTCCGCCGGTCGAAGAACCGCCACCCGGCTGATACGGATGGCCGGTCTGCGGCGGCCCAGGCTGCGGTGCGAACGGATCGCGATAGGACCGCCAAGCGGTGTACTTGCCGCCTTGCAGCGTCGATGCGAACACTTCGTCTGCGGCCTCGGTCGTCTTCACGCCGCCGGGTCCGATCGGATCGATGAGCGCGTAGTCGCCTTCGTCGTCGGGTCCCGACACGGTCGAAAGGCCGTGATCGGCGAGTTCGAGCGCGGATGGCACCGAGGCGCCGGCCGGCGTCGCTCCGGCGTGCCGAAGCCCGCCGCTCGATCCGAACGCGACGAGCGCAGTCATCACGACCGCCGCGGTCACGAGCCCCATGAACTTCTTGAGCATGTCTGTCTCCGATCCGTTCAGACGATTGCCGGCAGCCGAACGGTAAAGGTGCTGCCGATGCCCTCGTGGCTTTCGACCGAGACCTCGCCTCCATGCGCCCGCGCGATCCAACGACAGAGCGGCAGCCCGAGCCCGTGGCCAGAGCGTCCGTTGACGCCGGTTCTGTCGGCGCGATGGAAGCGAAGAAAGATCCGCTCGGTTTCCGCCGGCGGGATCCCCATGCCCTGATCGGTCACGGTCAAGAATGCCGCATCGCGGTTTTGCCAGACCGCGACGTCGACCGCCGTGCGGTCGGGGCTGTACTTGATCGCGTTGTCGACGAGATTGCCGACCATTTGAGATAGCTTCAATTCGTCGCCGAGCACGACGGCGCTTTCGCTGCGCGCCACGCGCACGTCGATGTTCTTCGCTTCGGCGAGCGGTTTCAGGTCGCGGACGACGCCGTTGACGACCGCCGAAAGATCCGCCGGCTCGCGGTTGAGCGCGCTATCGGCATCGACGTGCGATAGCGTCAGCAGCTGATCGATGAGCCGCTCCATGCGTTTTGCCTGCTCGTCGATGATCTCGAGCCGCTGCGCCGCCTCGCTTGAGAGCGGCGCCCCGTTGCCGAGCGCCGCCGATGTCTCGGTCCTGATGACGGCGAGCGGCGTGCGCAGATCGTGCGAGGCGTCGTTCGTGAACTGCTGCTGGAGCGCGATCGCCTGCTCGAGCGGGCGCAACGTCACCTTCGCCAGCAAGAATGCGGCGCCGGCCGCGAGGAAGAGCCCCGCGACGTTTGCGATGGCGAGCCGCCACGCATAGCTCTCGAGCATGCGCTGACCCGCAGCTACGATGCTCGGATCGTCGCGGAAAGGCTCGACGTCTTGCCACACGAGCATCGAGAGCAGTGCGAAGACGACGAACGAGAACGCGACGAGCAGAAGCACGAGGATGCCGGCGTATGCGAGCGTCAGCCGCAGTCGAGGCGACCCGACGTTATCGAGAGCGAGCCGCACCGGTTTCATGGTTTGTCGATGGTGTACCCCACTCCACGCACGGTCCGGATCCACGTGCCGCCCGAGCCGTCGTCGAGTTTGCGTCGCAGCATCTTGACGTAGACTTCGAGGATGTTGCTGTTTCCCCCGTGGTCGGCGCCCCAGAGGCGGTCGATCATGGAGTCTTTCGTAAGGACGATGCCGGCATTCTCCATCAAGTAGAGGAGAAGCCGGTACTCGGTCTTCGTCAGCTGGAGCGGCTTGCCGCCTTTCGTCGCCTGATGGCGCAGCACGTCGATCGACAGATCGCCGACCGAGATGACGCGCGGCCGAAGGTCGTTGTGCGGCCGGCGAAGCAGCGCGTGCACGCGAGCGAGCAGCTCGGGGAACGCGAACGGCTTCGGGAGATAGTCGTCGGCGCCGCTGTTGAGCCCGGCGACTCGATCGTTGACCGAATCGCGCGCGGTGAGCATCAGGATCGGCGTCGTGATGCCCTGTTTGCGCGCTTCGGTGCACAGCGAGAAGCCGTCGCGTCGCGGCAGCAAGACATCGAGGATCGCGAGCTGATAATCGTTGCCGCACAGCTCCGACAATCCCGAGTCTCCGTCGGCGACCGCGGTCACGGCGAATTTCTGTCCTTCGAGCGCTCGGCGAAGCGATGCGCTGAGGCTTGGGTCGTCTTCGACAAGAAGTAGGCGCATACAGTGTAGTTCGCCGTCATCGAAAATGTGCGCCTGCGTTGGGCGCGATTGTGTTTCAGGGAGTTTTCAGGCTATCCGTCGCTCGCCGGCTCCAACTCGCCGTCTTGGAATGCGAACGTGCCCTCCTCGAAGCGGACGAGAAACGGCATGTACGGGCTGTTCGTGACGCTTTCGAGCACGCCGATCGCGCCGCGCCCGATCTTGCCGTCGCTGCCGAGATCGAGGGCTTTCAACGTCCGGACCCGGTCGCCGACTTCCATCGGCTCCACGCTTCGCGCCGCGCCCGGACGAGTCCTCAAAAGGGCGCAGGAGCGCTTCGGAGCAATCGGGCGGCATATGGCATTTACGCCCCGATCCGAACAATCGTATGAAGCCGAGCTTCGCGGAGAAGACGGGGCCGTCGAGGCGCCGCCGCCCGTACGCAACGGCATCGACGTGCTCGAAGACGACGATTTCCGCGTGCTGCGCAACCAACGCGTCGCTCTCGTGACGAACCAGAGCGGCGTGACGCTCGATGGCCGTCGTTCGATCGACGCGCTCGCCGCGAACGAAGACGTCTTCCTCGCCGCGATCTTCACGCCCGAACACGGCCTGCTCGGCGCCGATGCCGATGGAGCCGCCGTCCGTGATAGCGTCGACGCGACGACCGGCTTGCCCGTCTTCTCGCTCTTCGGCGATCGCGACCGGCCGGAATCCGATCAACTGCACGGCATCGACGCCGTGCTCTACGATATCCAAGACGTCGGCTGCCGCTTTTACACGTATATCGCGACGCTCGGCTATCTTCTGGAGGCTTGTGCCGAGAACGGCGTGCGTATCTACGTGCTCGACCGGCCGAACCCGCTCGGCGGCAACGAGATCGAGGGGCCGTCGAGCGATCCGTCTTTCGAGTCGATGACGAACTACCACGCGCTCCCGCTGCGCTACGGCATGACGATCGGCGAGCTCGCGCGCCTGCTCAACGTCGAGCGCGAGATCGGTGCGAATCTGCGAATCGCGACTTTGGCCGGCTGGCAGCGCGACTACTGGCAAGACCAGACCGGCCAGACGTGGATCGACCCGTCCCCGAACATCCGCGATCTCGACGCAGCGGCGCTCTACCCTGCCATCGGCCTGCTCGAGCAGACGAACGTTTCGGTCGGCCGCGGCACGGAGTCGCCCTTTCACGTCGTCGGTGCGCCGTGGATCGACGGCGCCGCTCTCGCCGCGCGGCTCGAGAAGGCGGCGTTGCCGGCGGTCAAATTCGAGGCAGTGACGTTCGTGCCGAACGACAAGCGCTATCCGCACGCAGGCGTGACGTGCAACGGCGTGCGATTCGTCATCGCGGAGCGTGCCGATTTCGTGCCGACCGCGCTGGGCGTCGAGCTGATCCGCTCCCTGCGCTCCGATTATCGGCAGTGGGAGTTCCATAAACTCGAAGGTCTGCTCGCCCGCCCGGACCTGATCGAAGCGATCGAGGACAACGCCCCCGAACTCGAAGACCTTTGGCAGCCCGATCCCGACTTCTTCGAGATACGTGCCAAGTATCTGCTGTACTAGGACTCGTCAGGGTGTAGTAGGCCGAGCGAAGCTCGGCCAAATAGGATGTAGTAGACCGAGCGAAGCTCGGCAAAGACGCAGGAGCAGTTCGATGAGCGATCGCGAGCAATACGCGCCAGGTCCGGCCAGCGGTGCGCGGGTCGAGAAAGACGGGGAGAAGTGGACGCTCGTCCTCGTCAGAGATCTGCACCATCCGCCGGAAAAAGTTTGGCGAGCGCTCATCGATCCGGTGCAGCTGCGCGAGTGGGCGCCGTTTGAGGTCAGTGGGAACCTGGCGACCGTCGGAAGCACGGTGAAGCTCTCGTGGGTGAGTACGCAAAACGTCTCCGAAGCGTCGGTGAAGCGGGCCGACGCCCCCAAAGTGCTCGAGTACGGCGAGACCCGGTGGGAACTCGAACCGATCGGCGGAGGAACGCGCTTAACGCTGTGGCACAACATCGATCGCCGCTTCATCGCGATGGGCGCCGCAGGCTGGCACATCTGTTTCGACGTCCTGGATCATCTTCTGGGTGGAACTCCGATCGGGCGCCTCGCCGGCGGTGACGCGATGAAGTTCGCCGGCTGGCAGCGGCTCCACGCGGAATACGCCAAGCAGTTCGGGAGCGAGTCCTAGGCGAAGTTTTCGGCATTTCCCAAGCCTTAATATGCCTTGACACGCATATACCCCGCGTGGTATATTAAGCGCGTGGAATCTGTATTCGAGATCATTGCGGAGCCGAACCGTCGCGCGATCTTGAGCCTCCTCGTATCGTCGCGACGGTCGGTCGGAGACATCGAGCGTCAGCTTCGCATGACGCAGCCGACAGTCTCGAAGCACCTGCGCGTGCTTCGAGAGGCCGGCTTCGTGGAATCTACCGTGGACGCACAGCGCCGTCTCTATCGCCTGAAGCCCAAACCGCTCCAGGAGTTGGACGCCTGGCTGATCCCGTTCCGCCGGTTCTGGTCCGCCCATGTGGATGCTCTCGAACGCCACCTCGACCGTATGGATCAACCGACACCGACGAAAAGAAAAAAACGCGAGAAGAAGGCGCGGTCCAAGCCGCGACATCAGAAAGGCGAAGCGAAATGAAGATCAAGGTGACGAGCGTCTACGTGGACGATCACGACAAGGCCCTGCGCTTCTATACGGAAGTCCTGGGCTTCGCCAAGAAGGCGGACTTCAGCAATGGACCTTATCGCTGGCTGACCGTCGCCTCGGCGGAAGAGCCGGACGGCACGCAGCTCCAGCTGGCGCTCAACGACGACGCCGCGGCGAAAACGTATCAGCAGGCGTTGTTCCAACAGGGCAAACCTGCGGCGATGTTCTTCACCGACGACGTCAAGGGCGACTACGAGCGGATCAAGGCCCGCGGCGCCGAGTTCACGATGCCGCCGACCGACGTGACCGGGTCGACTATCGCGATGCTGAAAGACACCTGCGGCAACCTCATCCAACTCACGCAGCTAGCCCACTACTAGCCCACTACTAATGTAGTAGGCCGAGCGAAGCTCGGCGAGGTAAAGACCGCGGCGGTCGAGCTAAAGCTCGACCGCTACAATTCTTCGCCTAGTCGCGCTTCTAATTAGTTGTCGCAGGAGTGGAGCGGATCGCTCGGGGTCGGGGTCGGCGTCGGCACCGGCACGTTGAACTCGAAGTTGTCGAAATTGCCGTCGCCCTCGGCGCGGATGTGATGGAGCTGGATCGTCGACTTCTGGATCGTCACGACTTTGTAGCCGTTGACGATGGCGTAGTACTGATCGAGCGCGACGTGGTCGCCCTCATTCCAGTAGTACCAATCGATATGGTGGATCGTGCCGTCGTGCCGGTCGACGACGACGTCCATCTCTCTGACTTCACCGCGGATCTTCGGGTGCATCGTCAGGTTATAGGCGTCGTTGTTGGCCGCCGCGGTGATGTTGTAGCAGTGCATCCAGCGGCTCGCGAGACCCACCGCACCTTCGACCTTCGTGATGCCCTTGAGATACGCCGGCGTGTGCGGGAAATCGTACGTCGTAAAGCCCGGCTTGCTGAAGAACTGCGATCCGTCGAGGATCGGATGGAGCCACGGGAAGTTGACTTGGCGGACGTCGAGGTGCGCGTGCGCCTTGTACGAGTCGAGCCCCGGATTGTCGTTCAGGATCAGATCGATGACGCCTTGCGGTGTCACGGCGGACGGGGACGGCGCGGGCGTGGTCTGGCCCGCCGCGCCCACCGCCATCGCGGTGGTCAGCACAATCGCGGCGATCGCCGCGGGTAGAATCGTCTTGATCTTGCTGTTGGTCACGAATAAATACGCCTCTGGTATAGTGAACGGCCGTATACGTCCCAAAGTTCAGCGATTTTGCCCATTTTAGCCTATTCTCACGCTCCAGAGCATCCCTCGCACGCGCCGGGTACGTCCCTCTGATAGGGTCATGGCAGAAACTGGTTAGCCGACCATTCTGCCGGCTGCCTTTTTCCAGGGGTGGATGCCATGAAGAATGTCTTGGTCTCGTCACTGTGCACCGCATGTGTCGCAGTGTTCCTCGTCACGCTGGCGCGTCCGGCAGACGCGGCCGTGCGGACGTACTACATCGCCGCCGACGAGATGGTCTGGAACTACGCGCCGAGCGGGCGCGATCTCATCGACGGCGGTGCGCTCCAACCGCTCGGCCCGAGCCAGCTCGGGTGGTCGTATCGCAAGGCGCTCTACCGCGAGTACACCGACGCGACGTTCAAACGCCTCAAATCGCGTCCGGCGAACGAGGCGTACCTCGGTCTGCTCGGGCCCGTCCTTCGAGCCGAGGTCGGCGACACGATCGTCATCCACTTCAAGAACGACACGCCGCTCGCGCTCTCGATGCACCCACACGGCCTGCTCTATGCGAAGACGTCGGAAGGCGCACCGTATCGCGACGGCACCTCGACCAACGGCAAGCTGAGCGGCGCGGTCGCGCCGGGCGCGACGTACACGTATGTATGGAAGGTGCCCGAGCGAGCGGGTCCGGGTCCGATGGACGGCAGCTCCGTCGTCTGGATGTACCACTCGCACACGAATGAGACGCAAGACGTCGACACGGGGCCGATCGGGCCGATCGTCGTCACCGCGAAGGGGATGGCGAGACCTGACGGCTCGCCGAAGGACGTCGGCACCGAGATATTCACGCTCTTCGCCGAGTACGTCGAAACGCAGAGCCGCCTTTTCGGCGCCACGCTCGCCGATCCGAAGCTCAATCCGCACCACCTCACGATGAAATCGCCGGCGCTTGACGATTCGAACTCGATCGTCAGCATCAACGGCTACGCGTTCGGCAACATGCCGATGATCGACCTGAAGCGCGGCGAGCATGTCCGCTGGTACGTCCTCGCGACGATGAGCGAGTTCGACTTCCACGCGCCCGACTGGCACGGCGAGACCGTCATGTCGGACGGCAACCGGACGAACGTCATCCAACTCGGGCCGATGGACATGAAAGCGGTCGACATGTGGCCGGACAACCCCGGCACCTGGCTGTTCAACTGCGATATCAACGTGCACCGCATGGGCGGCATGACCGCGCGCTATACGGTGACGCCATGAAACGCGCATTGCTCGCGCTCGCTGCGGTCGCAAGCGTCTGCGCCTTTATGGCTCCCGCCGCCGCTCGCGCCGCCGTGCGCACCCATTACATCGCCTCCGACCCCATCGTGTGGAACTACGCTCCGTCCGGAAGCGACCTCATCACCGGCAAGCCCCTGTCACTGCTCGATCCACAGCAGCTCGGGTGGACATACCACAAGATCGTCTATCGCGAATACACGGACGCGACGTTCACGCACCTCGTGCCGCGACCGTCGAGCGATGCGTACCTGGGTCTGATCGGCCCCATCATCCACGCCGAGGTCGGCGACACGGTCGACATCGTCTTCAAGAACGACTCGCCGGTCCCGACGAACATCGCGCTCGCCGGCGGCGCTTCGTCTCGCGTAGCACCGGTGAAACCGCACGCGACCGCGCGCTACGTCTGGCGGATCACCGACGCGCTCGGTCCAGGCCCGCACGACGGCAGTTCGGTCGCTTGGCGCTACTATTCGACGGTCGACGAGGCGAACGACGAAAGCGTAGGTATGTTCGGACCGCTCGTCGTCACGCGGCACGGCTCGGCGCGTCCGGACGGATCGCCGGCGGACGTCGATCGCGAAGCGTTCGCCGCTTTCACGCAGCAGGAAGAGGGCTTTAGCCGACTGCTCGGCACGAACGTCGCCGATCCTGCGATCAACAAGCGGCATCTCAAAGAAGGTCCGCTGTTCTCCGACTTCACGTTCGCCAACGACTTCTTCACGATCAACGGCTTCGTCTTCGGCAACATGCCGATGCTGATGCTGCGCGAGGGTGAGCGCACGCGCTGGTATGTCATCGTCACCGGAAGCAGCTTCGACGCGCACACCCCGCACTGGCACGGTCAGACGGTGCTCGACCGCGGCATGCGCACGGACATCATCGACGCGCAGATCAACGAGATACGCGTCGTCGACATGGTTCCGGACAATCCGGGCGTTTGGCTGTTCCATTGTCACGTTCGGCTGCATCTGGCGGGCGGGATGGAGGCCCGGTTCGCCGTCGTGCGCTGACCAAGTCGGAGGTCCGGTTGCTGCAGCCACCGTATTAGAGCCTCAGAACGGAGGCTGCTCGATATGAGGAGAGTCCTACTCTCGCTTTTCGGCGTTGCATTGCTTTTCGGGGCGTTCGCGCGCCCCGCGCAGGCGGCGGTCCGCACCTACTACATCGCCGCGGACGAAGTCATCTGGAACTACGCGCCGAGCGGCATGGACGAGATCACCGGCAAGCCGCTGCCGCCGCTTCAACCTAAGCAACTGGGTTGGATGTTCCGCAAAGCCGTGTACCACCAGTACACCGACGCGACGTTCAAGCACATGACAGTGCGTCCGGCGGACGAGTCGTACATGGGACTGCTCGGGCCGATCATCCACGCGGAGGTCGGCGATACGATAGTGATCCATTTCAAGAACCAGACCCGCTTCCCGTTGAGCGTACATGCGCATGGCATGCTCTACGATAAGAGCTCGGAAGGCGCGCTCTACCAAGACGGCATGCCGAAGAGCACCAAGCTCGGCGACGGCGTGCCGTCCGGTCAGCAGTTCACCTACTCGTGGAAAGTGCCGGACCGGGCCGGCCCCGGACCGGGCGATCCGAGTTCGGTCATGTGGATGTTCCACTCGCACGTCGACGAGGTGCACGACGTCAACACGGGCCCGGTCGGCGCTATCGTGATCACGCGCAAGGGGATGGCCAAGCCGGACGGTTCGCCTAAGGACGTCGACCGTGAGATGTTCGTCGTGTTCGCTGAAGAGGACGAGAGCTCGAGCCTTTTCTTCCCCGCGAACGTCGCTGACCCGACGATCAACAAGCGACACGTCAAGGCAGCCGGCCCCTACCTCACCGATGACGAGCTGTTCTCCATCAACGGATTCGTGTACGGCAACATGCCGATACCGACGATGCGTGTAGGTCAACGCGTCCGCTGGTACGTCATGGCCACTATGAGCGACTTCGATTTCCACACGCCGCACTGGCATGGCAACACGCTGTTGATCGACGGCATGCGCACCGACATCACGGACATCTCACCGATGGAAATGCGGGTCGGGGACATGGTGCCCGACGCCGCAGGTGTCTGGCTCCTGCACTGTCACGTCAACCTCCATCTCGACGCGGGCATGGAGGCCCGATACGAGGTGCTGAAGTGAGGCGCGCCGTGCGTCTGGTCGCAGCCGCAGCGGCGCTTGCGACGGCGCTGCTCGCGATCGTCGTGCAACCGGCAGCGGCGCGCGAGCGGACGTACTACGTCGCCGCAGACGACGTCGTTTGGAACCCGATCCCCTCCGGTCGCAACCTTGAAGGGTCGCGTCCGATCGGCCCGATCCCGCCGTCGACGCTCGGCTGGAAGTTCCACCTGCTCGTGTATCGCCAATACACCGACGACACATTCAAGGTGCTTGCGAAGCGCCCGGATGACCAGCTCTACCTCGGCATCACCGGTCCGCTCATGCGGGCCGAAGTCGGCGATACAATCGTCGTCGTCTTCAAGAACGACACGCGCTTCCCGGTGAACATGCGGCCGAACGGTTTGAAGTCGACGGGTGGCCTAGCACTCGTCGCACCTGGCTCACGCAAGACGTATCGCTGGAGCGTGCCGGCAAGTTCGGGCCCGGGCCCGTCAGACGGCAGCTCGATACTCTGGACCTATCAAGCCGACGGTAAGGACCTCGCGGACTCGGGCCTCTACGGACCGATCATCGTGACGCGCCATGGAATGGCGCGGCCGGACGGTTCGCCGAATGACGTTGACCGCGAGTTTGTGGTGTGGTTCCACGAGATCGAAGATACGGTCTCGCCGACTTGGACCGAGAGCCTCGCTGATCCGGCGACGAATCCGCATCACCTCAAGGCGACGTCGTTTCCGCCGCCGGTGCTGTTCAACAACAACATCTTCGTGAATCTCAACGGCTTTGCGTACGGCAACATGCCGATGCTGTTCATGCACCGAGGCGAGCGCGTGCGGTGGTACGTGTTCACGTCGAGCTCGAGCTTCGACTTCCACGCGCCTTCGTGGGAAGGTCAGACGGTGCTTTATCGCGGCACGCGATTGGACGTCATCCCGCTCAACCTCAACCAACCAGCGGCCGTCGACATGATCCCTGACAACCCAGGCGTGTGGCAGATCTATTGCAGCGTGAACATCCACTTGGACGGCGGAATGGAGGCGCGGTTCACGGTCCTTCCCTAGCATCGCGCCGGGGAATCACCGTCGGCGTCGCGAACTAGGGCGAAGATGTCGTTCAATCCGTCGACGATCGAACCGACCGAGCGTATCGATCTCAGGCCGCTCCCCACGTGGGAGCGGCAAGATCGCATGGTCGCGGCGTTCGATCGGCTCAATGCCGGTCAGATGGTCGAGTTCACGAACGATCACGAGCCGAAGGCGTTGCGCGCGGCGCTCGACCTTGCGCGCGAAGGCGTCGCGCTCTGGGATGTCCGCAACGCGGGCGACGGCCGCTGGGTCATCCGCCTCACGAAGCTTCCGGAAGCGTCGACGCTCGGCGATACGCCGCGCATCTCATTCCTGCGTCGCTGCACGATGTTCCGCAACGCCCCGAAAGAGATTTTGCGCGAGATCGACCGCGTGTCGAAAGAACGAACGTACCACGACCGCATGGTCATCGTCGCTGAGGGCACGAACTGGCCCGACCTCGGCATCGTCCGCCGAGGCGTCGTCGAGGTGACGCGCGCGACCGATGAAGACCGCGAGATCGTTCTCTACGACGTCTCGCCATATAGCATGTTCAACGAAGCGGCGGTTTTCGACGAAGGTACCGCGGAGGTGACCGTCATCGCGCGCGGCGACGTCGACACGGTCGAAGTGCCGGCGCAATTCGTACGCCAGCTCATCGTGCGGAGTCCTGAAGTCGCAGCCGGCGTCGCACGCTACTTCGCGCAACGGCAGCGGCGGCTGACGGGTGCGGCGGGCAACCTCGCATTCGGCCGCGTGCTCACTCGGATCGCGCGCGTCTTGCTCGACTACGCGTCGCCCGATAACGGTATGGCGCGGGGCGTGAGCGGCGTCGAGCGGATCACGCAATCGGATCTCGCGGCGCGCGTCGGCACGGTGCGCGACATGGGCAGCCGCGCGCTCTCCCATCTCGAGTCACTCGGCGCGATCGAACTGCGGCGCGGGCGCGTCATGCGCCTCGATCGGGCAAAACTCGAAGATGTCGTCCGCACCAACAAATAACTAAACGTCTTATAACGGGGAGCGGTCGAGATTTATCGGCGCTTCAGGCTTTGTGGTGGCTCGGCGTTTGCCTTCATCTTCCTCATGGGTCCCTTGGTGATCATCACCTCGTCCACGACCAACAGTGCCGAATGCCTATAACCATTGGCCAAAACCGCAATCTCGCTTGTTTCGGCGTAAAATAGAGCGGGTCGGGGATATTCCCCGAGCCACCAGAATTCCCGAACACCCGATTTATCTCGACCGGAGACGAGCGTTCAAGTTAGTTTGAGCGCGCCCTAAAAAGCCAGGCGGCGAGCCACGCCGCGATCGCGCCGCCGAAGAAGCCGCATGCGACATCGATCGCGTTCGACAGCAGCCCTTCGGGCGGCGGGTCGAGGAAGAACTGCAGCACCTCGATGACCGCACTGTAGCCGGCGACGACCCAGCCGATAGAGGACGCGGTCGCAGAACTGCCGGTCAGCTGTCGAGCGCGTGCGATCGGGAATCCGACGACGGCGAACGCGACGACGCTGTACAGCTTGCGCAACAGGACATGGTAGGAAAGCGATGTCGGCGACGTCGCCTCGTACACGCCGTTGTCGACCGCAGCGACGAGCAACGCGACGGAGAACACCACCGCCATGCCCCACCACGTCGCTGGCTTCGAAAAGAATTCGCGAAGGCTCACGAGACCTTGGCGATGGGCGAACGAACCCTGCTCCGCTGAGCGTCTGCGATGTATTGCGCGACGGCCGCGCCGAGTCGCTTCACGCCTTCCATGATCTTGGCGGGTGGCATCGTGCCGATCGCGAGCCGGAACGAACGTTCGTGGCGATCGCTGACCGCGAACGCGCGACCAGGGATGAACGAGATGCCCTTGTCGAGCGCACGGCCGAGGAGTGTCTCTGCAGAGCAGCCCTCGGGCAAGGTCAGCCAAAGCGCTCCGCCGGCGCGCGGCCGGGTCCACCGGACGGCGTGCGGCATCGAGCGCTCGACCGCGCCGACGAGTGCTGCGAGCTGATCGCCCCATTGACGGCGCATCGACTGGTCTTGGCGCGCGATCGAACCTGCTTCGAACAGCCGCTTCAAGACGAGCTGTAAGAACACGTCCGAGCCCCGATCGATGATGTCTTTCGCATGGACGAGATGTTCGAGGATGCGGCCCGTCGCGACCGTGGCGCCCATGTTCATGAGCAGCCCGCGCGACACCGGCCTTGCGTAGATGACGCGCCCGTCGCGATCGCCGCAGAAGAGCGGCAGCTGCGGACGGCCGCGATGAGTGAGCGGCGCGAACGGATCGCATTCGAAGATGAGCCAGTTGTGCTTGGCGGCGAGTTCCATGAGGTGCTGCCGTCGCGGCGCGACGAGCTCGAGGCCGGTCGGGTTCTGAGCGCGCGGCGTCGTGATGACGAGACGGATCTGCTCGCGCGCTGCGACGCTCTCGAGCAGGTCGGTGCGCATCCCTTTGTCATCCATCGGGATCCCGAGCACCTTGAGCCCGCGCATTCGTGCCGCGTCGATGAGGCAGAACTGGTTCGGGTCTTCCATCGCCACGGCATCGCCTTCGTGGCAGAAGCTCAAGAGCGTCAGCACGAGCGACTCTTCGTAGCTGTTCGTGACGAGCACGCGATCGGCGCCCGCCTCGATGCCTTCGGCATGGAGATGGTTGGCGATCGCCGCGCGGAGCTCGGGAAGGCCCTGCGTGTCGGTCGGATGGATCCCGCCGATCTCCGCGTCCAGTGCGATGCGGCGCATCGCGCGCTTCGTGGCGGCGTGGAGCTCGCCGCCGTACGCGGGCACGCTGAAGAACGGGAACTGCGCCTGGCTGCACGTCTGCGGCAACCGGTAGATGTAGCCGAGGTTCGTCGGGGGCTTCGGCCGATTGAACGCCTCCTGCCACGCAAGGCTTTGCGCGTCCGGTTGCGGCGCGTCGAGCGGCCTTGCGGGCGGCTCCGCGACGAACGTGCCGACGCCCGGCCGGCCCGCCAAGAGTCCGCGCTCGCCGAGCACCCGATATGCGTGGTGCGCGGTGACGATGCTGACGGTCAGCCCTTCGGCGAGATCGCGGACGCGAGGCATCGCCGCGCCGCGCGCGAGCGAACCATCGTCGATGAGGCCGGCGATTGCTTCGGCCACGCGCAAGTACAAAGGGCCGCTTCCCTTAAGGGGAGCGTTTTTGATTAAGAATAAGGAGGGCTGTGCTTGGTCGACGGCCATGATTCTCTCAATATATCGGGCCGTAACGACTCAAGTCAAGCATAATTACTCGACTAGAGCACAATGAATCACTAAACTAAAGTGCCATGGCTAGGACACCATGGTATAATCCGGACCGTGAGAACGAAGAAAACGGAGCTTTCGCCCCTGATTCCGCTCGACCGCCTCAAGACGGTTGTGAAGGGCTTGGTCGCGGTTCCCAAGGCAAAGGTTGCGCAAACAACGGCGAGGCCATCTGGGAGAAAGAGAAAGAAGAACTAGCCGCGATGCCCTGGGCCGAACCTGCATATTCTCGTACACAGATCAACAAGTCTGGCAAGGCGCTCATCGACCCGGCAGCAACCGCCGACGAGATTCAATTCGCCGAGGCCGTCATCAACAACTGGCGTTCCGCTCACGGTTTGCCGCTGTTGTGGCTTAGTATGGACTTACGCAGGTTGGCAGCTAAGGTTGATGATCATCGAATCGTCGCGCAGAGAATCAAACGACTTGCATCCATCAAGTTGAAACTTTCCACTCAGGGGCACATGGATATGGCGCGGATGCAAGATATTGCGGGTTGCAGAGCCATCGTTAAGTCAACGAAGGACGTAAAAAGGCTGGCGAAGCTTTTCCAGGGTAGCCGGATGCACCACACGCTCTATGATACGGATGACTATCTTAAGCATCCGAAGCCATCTGGTTATCAAGCTATACATCTAAAATATAAATACCAAAGTGAACGATATGTAAAGCATTGTGGTCTCTCGATCGAAGTGCAACTGCGTTCGCAACTTCAGCATACCTGGGCGACGGCTGTAGAAATGGTTGGACTGTTCACGGAACAAGCCCTTAAGTCGAGTCTAGGCGATAGCGACTGGCTACGCTTTTTCGCATTGATGGGTGCAGTGACAGCCAAGATGGAGAAAGGCGTTCCTGTTCCAAATACGCCGACTTCCCTGAAAGACTTGACCGACGAGCTTCGCGCTTATGAAGCAAAACTAAGTGCGCTGACGCTACTGCGAGGCTATGGTACGGCAGTACGGCTAACGGTCCCGGCGGCGAAAAAGACGGGTCACCCGTTCTTCCTACTGACGGTCGATGCGAACACAAAGAACCTTACCTGGCAAAGCTTTGGTAAAGATCAGTCAACCCAAGCTGCAACCGCGTATCTAGCGGCCGAACGCAAGATCGAAGGAAAGCCTGGCATGCAGACCGTTCTGGTCTCTGTCGAGCGTATCAAGACATTGCAACGCGCTTATCCTAGCTACTTTCTTGATACAACCGCCTTCGATAAGCTCGTCACCGACGCGCTAAATCCGTCTGCCAGGCGGTTGCGCGCCGGGTAGCCGGGTCTACGATAGCTCTAGATGATAGGGGAACAGGCGTTCGAACAAGAAAAATGACACAGGCCCCGCGCAAAGATTGGTGATCGAGCGCGAAGCCTGATGCCTCAGGATTCAGATTCGGCCGACGGCCGCTACGTTTCCTCTAATCACATAGAGCCTACGCAGACCAAATCCGAACCCCGTGGCATATGCCAACGGTCACCGTTGCTTTCCGAAAGGGAAGGAAGCGTATGTCAAAACTCAGCGTAACGTGGCACAAGTGTGGCGATGACCATCACTGGTGCTCATTCGAGAATCTTACCCTCGACAAGATGACCGACAAAGGTGTCTACGTCATTTGGCACCAGGGGAATCCCGGCAAAGTTGTCTACGTCGGTCAGGGTGATGTCGCAGATCGCATCACCGCACACAGAAGCGACAAACGAATTACGAAGTACGCCGACCGTGTTCTGCGCGTCACATGGGCAGAACTGTCGGTGTTCCAGTGGGATGGCGTTGAGCGTTATCTTGCGGATCGTTATTCACCACTAGTCGGAGATGCTCATCCGGATTGTGGTCCGATAGAGGTGAATGGCCCCTGGGATTAACCGTGACGGCGGATTGCGATTCAACGATCGCATCCGCCGTTTCCATCAGCTTCATGTACTGATACCAGGCCCACGGGGGTTCCTCGCCGGCCTGTATCTTTTCTTGCGCCCACTCGCGTAGACGCTTTAGCTCGGCCTGGGCCTCAGCATTAGTCATGACATAAGCATACCCAGGACAAGATGTTTTGTGCCGTGCGCTCCGTCACCCGCTAGCCTTTCCGATCAGGCTCTTGTACGTCAGCCGCTTGCCGTCAGCGGCCTTCGCCGCTTGTGCGAACCGTGGTCCGTCCTGTTCATCGCGACGGTTGAACCGAAAGACTAGCTCCTCGACATACCGCTGCAGATGCTCGGGCGCAACGTGAACCTGCGTTCCCCTCAGGTTCCTTTTGAGAAGCGACCAAAACGCCTCGATATGATTTGTATGGATATGCCCGTTGACGTATTCCGTCGCATGGTTGACGACATAGCGAACGTAGTCGGCAGATAGCGGACCATAGGCTCCATCCGCATCCGTGTAGACAACCGCGCCAGGCTCTACGTTCTCGCGAACCTTTTGGACAACGGTCTTACCCGATGCGTCAGGAACGACAAAGGCGCGGACCTTGCCGGTTTTCTTGCCACGTTGGACAATGCCGAGAACGATCGTCTTTTTGTCCTGCCAGCGTTCGGCCGCTTTTCCCGCAGATCGTCCAATGCTCGGACGACGGGGCTTGCCACCAACGTAGGTCTCATCTGCTTCAACGGGACCCGCGAGCTTCGTAAAGGCTTTGTCCGTCATCGCCTCGCGGACGCGATGCAGAATGAACCATGCCGTCTTTTGCGTGACGTGCAAGGCGCGAGACAATTCGTGCGAGGATATGCCGTTACGATTGCTTGCGACCAGCCAGATCGCCGGAAGCCACTTATCAAGGCCAATGGGCGAATCTTCGAAGATCGTCCCCACCTTGGCCGAGAACTGCTTTTTGCAATCGCGGCAGTACCAGCGGAAATACTTTTCAAGGTAGGCGACCTCGCCCGATCCGCAGCCGAAACGCGGGCATGCCACGCCATTGGGGAAGCGGATTTGAACGAAGAAGTCGTGCGCAACCTGCGGGTCCGCAAATTGACGGACCGCATCAAGCATCGACTGTGGAATCGGGTGCTTATCCATATCCTAAAGACCACCAGCTTCGAGCATCAAAATGTAAACCCCGATGAGCTGCGCTACAACGACAAACGCCTTCGCGACGATCGGCGTCGAGGCAGGCTTCAACCACCACCAGACTGCACAACCAAGGTACACACCGTAGATGGACGCCGTGACGAGTACCGATTCAAGCAAGTACGTCTGCCGTGTTTGAAGATACAGAGTGAACGCGGAAGTGAGCGTCGAGCCCTGGAGTACCAAGGGAACAAACAACAGCGCGATAGCACCAAGAACCCGAAGAATAACTCGCTTCACGCACCAATTCTAGCAGAGAAGGGCACTTTAGTCAAGTATGTCATTCCGGACTAGAGGACTACTTGTCCTTGAAAAGGTCCTCTGGACGGTCGATTTTTGAGACGCGCTTCTGCCACTGGCGCATCTTGCGCCTCTGCTGCCAGCGGTCGAAGCGCTCCTTCATCGATGGCCCCTGATCCCGGCCGCCAAGATTCGGCAACGACACTCGGCGCGTCGTGAAGAAATACGCGTACACGCATGCGACGGCTATCGCCAAGAGCGCTTGGATCGGACCGCCGTAGATGAAATAGTTTCCGAAGAGCGCGAAAGCGATGATGACTGCCGCCATGATCCGCGCTTGCATCGGGATGAACCAGAACATCACCGTCGCGTACGGGTTCATCGAAGCGAACGCGACGGTGATGCCCACAAAGCTGCCGGCCATGCCGATGAATAATGGTGCATTCGGCGCGTACGCCGTCTGTGGGATTAGCACGAGGCCTGGTAAGATCCCGGACGAGAAGTAGAAGAAGAGGAACTTCCCCGAGCCCCACGCGCGCTCAAGCGACGACCCGAACCAGAAAAGCAACAGTCCGTCGAACAATGCCCAGAGGATGCCGCCGGCATGGACGAACGTGAAGGTGAAGGGCCGCCAGTATTGTCCGCTGTGCAGCCACGTGACGGACGGGGGCCACGCCAGCAGTTGCGTCAGGCTCTGCGAGGTGAAAAAGTCGATGACGAATGCCGCCGCCATGACGGCGATCAGCACGTACGTCGCGGGGCTATCGTAACGGTGCGCGTAATAGCGCATCTTCCACATCAGGCGGCGTTCCGTCTCACACATTCGAGCACGATGCTCGCGCTCGCGTAGAAATCAGCGAGATCGAGCCACTCGTTGACCGTATGGATGTCGCGCATCCCGGTGCCGAGCACGGCGCTCTCGATGCCGCGACGATTGTAGACGTTCGCGTCGCTGCCGCCGCCGATCGTCGCCGTCGCGACGCTCCGACTGACCGCTTTCGCCGCCTCGAGCACGAGTTGGACGGTCGGCGACGCGTCATCGAGCGCCATGCTCTCATAATCGCGCTCGGTCCGTTCTTCTATCCAGGCGCGATGGAGCTTGCCGGCCGCCATCGCGGTCGCTCGCGAGGCCGCGTCTTGGAAGCAGGCGCGGATCGCCGTCATTGTCGCGTCGAGCGTCGCATCGTCGAGCGACCGAGCTTCACCGCGCACGACGCAGCGATTCGGCACAACGTTCGTCGGGCCGTTACCGTCGACGATGACGACGTTCGATGTCGTCCGCGGGTCGATCCGGCCGAGGGGCATCGCGGCGATCGCTTCCGCCGCGACGCGCACGGCCGATATCCCGGTCTCCGGCGCCATACCCGCGTGCGCTTCGAGGCCATGGACGACGAATTCAAAATGATCCGACGATGGCGCCCGCGTGAAAAGCTTCGAGGCGTCCGTCGCGTCGAGGACGATCGCGCGCCGCGACTTGATGCTCGCCGCGTCGAAGTGCTTGGCGCCCAACAGACCGATCTCTTCACAAATGGAGAAGACGACGTCGACATCGCCGTATGGCAGCGACGACTCGCGCAACGTACGGATGATCTCGAGCGCGATCGCGCAGCCGCTCTTGTCGTCACCGCCGAGAATCGTCGTGCCGTCGGTCCGGATCCGGTCCGCTTCGCGCACCGGCTTGACGCCCTTGCCGGGCGTCACCGTGTCCATATGCGCCGACAGGAGCAGGGGCGCTGCCCCGGCTTTCGTCCCCGGAAGCCGACCGATGACGTTGCCCGTGTTGCCGCCGACCTTCTCGCCCGCGTCGTCGACCCGGACCTCGCAGCCCGCCTCCCGGAGCGCGCGCCCGAGGTAGTCGGCGACCTGTTTTTCCTCTTTGCTGTGGCTGTCGATGCGGACGAGGTCGAGGACGGTGTCGGTCATGCGTTCGCGGTTGATCATATAGCGCGGGCTTTTCACGGCTTCAGGCGTGTTCCTCCGGCTCCCGGTACCACGGCGTTTGTGCCGGCAATCACACCGTTTTCTGGGCCAAAGGCCCCGTCACAGACCGACCCGATACTATTACTAATGTGTAGGGTACGAAATCCATTCCGTACGATTCGAGGAACGACATGCGGGGAGATCTTGTGAGGGGCTTGGGCGTTCAAACGCCGCGCGCTGCTTTGTTGCAGGCGGCGGCTGTCCAATTTTTCGCGGTCGCCGTTTGCGGCACGATCCTGACGGCGGTCATCGCGCTGTTCGCATACGCGAACGCGCCGAACCCCGACTCGCACGATCTTCTTTTCTTCACGATCATGATCTCGGGCCTTTGCCTGAGCGTCATCGCCGGCGCACTGGCTGCACGGCGCGCGATCCGAAGCGAGTCGATCTCGGCCACCGCGAGCGGCGCCGCGTACTCGCTCCTCAAGAAATACCGTCGCGCCGATACGCGTCCGGGCGCCGACGGGCAAGCCGGTCAGTACAAGATCGGCGAGAGCTACCTGCGACAGCTCCTCGGCCGTCGCGGAGCCTGACGGAGTGATCGATTTAAAACCTGTTCCGCGTCCGCGCCCCCATCGACCGCGATCCGTCCACGTACGGCCTGAGGTCTTGTCGGCGCGGCTCGAGCGCTTCTACATCGGGTGCATCGCGTTCGTCGTCGGCGCGGCGGGCACAGCGGTCGGGTTCACGTTCGGCATCGTGCCGTACTACGGCGCGACCGATGCGTCGACGCATGACCGGTTCTTCGCGATGTGCGTCGTCGTGGGAACCCTGATCGGTTTCCTCATCGGCCTCGCGAACGGCGTGAAGCTCTCGCGCGCGAGCCGTCCGTCGGCGACGACGCAAAAGCGTCTGCTTTCGTACATCCGCCGGCGCGCCGATAGCCGGATGCCGCAGCGGACGATCCACCGCATCAACGTCCAGCCCCTCGGTCAACGTCAGGTCTAGTCCCACAAGATTCGGCACCCGCGGCGTCTAATCGGCGCGGATGGCCAATGGAAAAGGACGCGTGGCCGTTTTGAACCACGCGTCGGATGTATTGCGCGGCAACGCGCTCGGAGACCCGTACGAGCGCGAGGTCTGGTGCTACCTCCCGCCCGGCTACGACGGCGGCGACGCGCGTTATCCCGTCATCTACTTCTTGTCGGGTTTCACCGGTACGGGCCGCATGCACGTCAATTTCGATCCGTGGGTCGAGAGCATCGATCGGCGGCTCGACCGGCTCATCAACGCCGGAACGATGCCGCCCGCCATCTGCGTGCTGCCCGACTGCTTCACGTCGCTCGGCGGCAGCCAATTCATCAACTCGACAGCGACCGGCCGCTACGAGGATTACCTCATCGGCGAAGTCGTGCCGTTCGTCGATTCGCAACTTCGAACGCAAGCGTCGCGCGATCACCGCGGCGTCACGGGCAAGTCGAGCGGCGGCTACGGCGCGATGGTGCTCGCGATGCGACACCCGGACGTCTTCGGCGCGATGGGTTCGCATGCAGGCGACGCGTATTTCGCCTATTGCTATTTGCCGGATTTCACGAAGTTCGTCCTCGGCATCACGAAGCACGGTGGCGTCGAGAAGTTCTTCGAGCACTTCAAGTCGCTGCCGAAAAAGACGAAGGAAGCGCTCGATGTCCTCAACATCCTTGCGATGTCGGCGTGCTACTCGCCAAATCCGGCGGCGACCATGGGCATCGACCTACCGATGGTCCTACCGTCAGGCGAGATCCGCGGCGAAGTCTGGAACCGGTGGGTCGAAAACGACCCGGTTCACATGGCCAAGGCGCATGCCGATGCGTTGCGGTCGCTCAAGTGCATCTATCTCGATGCCGGACTGCGCGACGAATGGAACCTGCAGATCGGCGCCCGCATCTTCTGTTCCCGGCTCGACTCGCTCGGCGTGAATTACATCTACGAAGAGTTCGACGACGGGCATCTCGGCATCAACTACCGCTACGACCGCTCGCTGACGGAGCTCGCCCGCGCGCTAGGCTAGCGCCGCGCCGCGATCTACTTCGACGTGTCTTTCTCGAACGGCAGAGCGAAGAGGAGCTGGGCTTGCAACGTCTGCGGGGCGGCGCCGAAGCCGATCGGCTTGAGCTGCTCGAGCACGAGGCGCGCGTGGATCGTCGGCGCCCACACGGCGTAGAAGTCGTAGTCGCGTTGCGCGAACGGGTTAGCGGCAGCGTCGTAGCGGACGCCGATATACGAGTTGTGCGTCGGGCGGTACTTCACGGTGAGAAATCCACCGCTGGACAACATCGGCGTTCCGGAACCGTCCGAGTCGTCGTCTTGTCCCCAGAGCTGTTGGCCCGTCACTTCAAACCTGCGCGACGGAGACGTCCACATCCCTTCGATGCCGTCTCTATAGTAAACGTCGGAAAAAGTCAAACCCGTCGTCCGTGAGGTAAAGTCGCGCTTGCCATTGAGCCCGATGACGCCGACCGTGAGATCCGGATTGACGGAGACGTTCGCCGTGGCGAACAGCTCAGGCCGAGCAAATGATTGCGCGAGGTCGGAAGGCGGCGCGGGGGCTCCATACGCGGCGCCGTGATATTCGTCGAACGACGCCGCAAATTCAAGATCCACGGTGTCGGTGCGCTTGCCGAACTCGACGCCGAGACGCGGTGTCGAGAAGTTCGCAAGGCTATGGCCGACCGTGTACGTGTATGCCGACTGTGATGTGATCGTGTCGAGCCGCTGCGTCGCGTTCGCGATCGTCTGGAGCGGCAGCAACCCGACGCGCTCGAAGTCGCCGTTGCTCACCGTCACGTGCTGCAAGAAGCCGTAGTAGAGGCTGCCGGCCGCGCCCTGGCTGCCGAACAGGTAGCGCGCGAAATACGAGTTCGAGTCGTCTGGGCCGAAATTCGCGGTCGAGATCGCGATCGCCAGCGCGTTGAAGCGCCGGTTCTGCGACGGCAGCAGATCCTTCGTCCACGTGTCCTGCAAACGCAAGGCGATCGGCACGACGTGGTTTTGCGGGACGTTCGGGAGACGGTAACCGGCGCGCCGGAAATGTTCGCCGAACGAGTTCAGCTCGGGCACGGCGGTGTGGCACTGCGTGCACTTGAATCCGTAGCGCTCGGCGAAGATCGGTACCGCGGACGCCCGCGACGGAAGCGCGAGCGCCAGCGCTAATGATGCGACGACCGCGAAGAGCGCGAGGCGTGCGTTCATTGGACGGTGACGACGCCGCGCATCGGCGTGTTGTAGTGGAAGTAACACCCGTAGTAGTACGTGCCGGGCGTCGACGCTTTGATCGGCTGGGAGTAGGCGTCGGGCAGGAGATCGCCGCTCGTCCAATTCGTCTGCGACAGATCGCTTCCGGAGCGCGTTCGCGCGTTGAACGACGGTCCGTTCGGCGGGAACCCGCTCGTTCCCAGCGACGATGCGGTATGCGTGAAGCTATCCTGGTTGTGGAACTGGATGACCGTGCCGACCGGCACTGTGAGATCGGCGTTGTTATATCCGGCCACCGTGCCGAACTTCGTCTGCTGCGGCTGATACTTGATGAGGCTCACCTGAATCACGACCGCACCTGGAACGAGCGCCTGCGCGCCTCCGGGCGGCGTCGGTGCGCTCGGCGTGCACCCCATGAGCATCGACATCAGGCACGCGAGAACCAGGCCCCGTGGATTCCTCATGCGGCGCATCGTAGCCGACGACGCTGAAACGCGAATGAAATTAGGGCTGCGCCGGACGATGCTCTTGCATGAGTGTCGCAATCGCGCGCGGTTCGACCGACCCCATCGAAAGCAGTCGCGCGTTGAATCCAGCGACGCTGAACCGGTCCCCGAACGAGCGCATCTCGGCGTTTTTCTCCTGCGTGATCGCATCGAGCCCGACGAAGTATGACGACAGCTGATCGTGCGAAAGCTCGAGCCGGTGCCATTTCGTCGAGGCCTGCGAGCTGTTTTGGAAAGCCTCTCGTTCGAGGAAGTCGACGCATTGCGCTTGGGTCAGATCTCCCGTGTGATACTCCGCGTCGATGATCGCGTTCGAGTATTCGCGTAAACGCCACTTGAGCTGGAAGAGCTTGAGGCGCGGATCGTGACCGCCGTAACCCGCGTCCATCATCATCCCTTCGGTGTAGACGGCCCAACCCTCGACGAACGATCCGTTCGCGAAGACGCGCCGTACGAGCGACGGCACTTGCGAATTGTAGCGGAACTGCACGTAGTGCCCGGGCACGGCCTCGTGGAGCGACAGTATCTGCATCTCGTAGTCGTTGTGGTCGCGCAGATACGACGTGACTTGATCCTGTGTCAACGACGCCGGAATCCGATCGACGTAGTAGAACGACGTCGCGAGGGGCGTGAACGGACCTGTCGGGTCAAGACCGGCGCCGGCGAACCCCGCCTTGAACGGCGGCGTCGGCACGACTTGCAGAGTGTCGGGCGATGGCAGCACGACGACCGGGTCGTTGCGGAGGAAGTCCATGAGTTTAGCGACGTCGACCTTCGCCGTCGAGAATATCTGATCGCGCGTCGGATGATTGTCGGCGAGTTTGTCGAGGACTTCACCGACGACGGCGTCGATGAGCGCATTGCCTTTCTCGGCATGCACGCGTCCGGGGAAAAGCTGCGCGTCGAGCGGCTGCGCGAGGGCGAACATCTGCGCCCGCGTATGTGCGAACGCCGCCTTCGCGCGCGCGACGAGGACGGCGCGCGGCGTGTCAGTGCCGTCGACGAGCTTGAGATCGCGGTCGAAGACCGCGGCGCCGACGCGCGGGTTGCCGTCGGAGCGCTTGAGCAGCGGACCCGATAGGAAGGCTTGGAGATCCTTGAGACTGGCGATCGTCGAGGGCATCGCAGCCAGCACGGCTGCACGGGTTGCCGGCGACGCGGAGGCGCTCATATGCGCAACGTCGTTCTGATAGAAGTCGATGTTGCCGGCGTTCTGGTCGATCGCGAGCTGCGTGAATACGAGCGGCGGCCGCTCGAGGTTCGCTTCTGCGGCTTTGACCAGCGCCGGGATGAGACGCATGCGGGCGGCGACGTGCTTCATGCGCGCGTCGAGAGGCGCGTATTCGCGGCTCGTCAGTTGGTAGGCGGCGTCGCCGATCGCGCCGACGTAGAGCGTCGGATCGGTCTGTTCCGGGTGGAGCGTCCCTTCTTCGAAATTCTGGGCGTCGATGCCGTCGAGCAGCGTGCGGCGATCTGCGGCGTCGTCCGGTCCTAAAGCCGACGGGTCGTACGCCGCAAACCGATCGCGCCACGCGGCGCTCCATTTCGAAGACGCCGCGATTCCCGCGGCGGAGTAGTCTGGCAGCGCGTCGTCGTGCGTGTGGATGCCGATCGAATCGGCGAAGAGCGGATCGCGCGCTTCGTACTCGCTGAGATACGCGTGAACGTCCTTGGCGAACGACGTCGCGCGCAGATCTGGCGCGGCCGACCCTGGCGCGGCGAATCCGATGAGCGCGACGATGAGCGCGAACGCGAGTCTACGCATGCGGACGTCCTCCTGCGCGGTGATTTGAAGGGGACGTCGCGCGGGCCTGCGCAATCCAGCCGCATGCCGAAAGTCGCTTATCCGTTCACGCCGGACGAGCACGCGAACGAGCTGCTCGCGTCGAGCGGCACGGCGCTCCTCATCGGTCTGTGTTTGGAGCAGCAAGTGCGATCGGCGAAGGCGATGTCGGGGCCCTACGTGCTCAAACAGCGCCTCGGCCATCTCGACGCGGCGAAGATCGCGAAGATGCCGGACGCGATGATCCAGGCGGTTTTCCGCAAGCCGCCGGCCATCCACCGGTTTCCCGGGATGATGGCGAAACGCGTCAAGTCGCTGTGCGCGCGGATCGCCGACGACTATGGGAACGACGGCGCTCGCGTGTGGGCGCGCCTGCGCTCGTCGGAAGAAGTGTTTCGGCGTTTGAGAGATCTGCCCGGGTTCGGCGACGGCAAGGCGGCATCCGGCGTTCGCATCCTCGCGAAGTTCGGCGGACGTCCGCTCGACGGTTGGCGTCGCTATTCGAGCGACGAAGATCTGCCGTGGCTCTACAAAGACGGCGAACGCCTCGACTGATGCCGCCGAATCGCTTTATCAAAGGGAGCGGTCGACCTTTACGGTCGACCGCCGCGGCCTCACCAACTGCAAGGCCGTCTCCGATCGAGCTAAAGCTCGACCGCTACATTTTTTGAGCGAGCGCGAGAAGGGCGGCGGTGACTTCGGCGGGCGCTTCGACTGGAGAGAGATGGCCGGCGCCGGCGATCGGCACGAACGTCGAACCCTTGATGGCGCTCGCCATCGTCTGACCCTCCGCTAGCGCGACGACCGGGTCGTCGGTGCCGTGGATCACGGCGACGGGAACGCGGATCGCGCCGAGCACGGGTCGGGAATCTTTTCTGCCCGCCATCGCGCGCTGCGCGACCATGATGCCCGCGGCCGTCGCGTCTGCCATCATCGACTTGATGAAGGCGACCGCTTCCGGTCGCTGCGACGCCGTTTGCGTGCTCACAGGCGGTGGAGACTCTTGTAGAAAGCCGGCACCCTCGTGGCGAGCTCGCTCGACCATCTCGTAACGCGCGCGCTTGCCATCCTGCGAGTCGGCGGTAGCCCGCGTGTCGACGAGTGCGAAGGCACCGGCGAAAGTGGGATGGAGCCGAGCGATCGCCAGTGAGATGTACCCGCCCATCGAGCAGCCCGCGACGAGCGGGCGTTCGACGCCGCCCGACTTGCAATAGGCGACGATCGCGTTAGCGAGGTCGTCGATCGAGGGGGTCCCATCGGGCAACGGCGCCGAGCCGAATCCAGGCATGTCCGGGACGATGACGCGATGATCGGCCGCGAAAGCCGCTGCTTGGGCGCGCCACATCCTACCGTCGAGAGGAAAGGCATGGAGCAGCAGGGTCGCCGGGCCCGCACCTGAGTCCGAGTAACAGATGCCGAGCGTGGCCGGGGTGACGTCCCTCACTAGTCGACGCGCTTAAAGGTCGTTCCGCCGCACGCGCAGGGCTCGACCTCGAACGAAAGGGCGTACTCCTTGGCCTCGCGGCCGCACGCCTGGCACTGGTACGTCCCAGGCCCGGCGAGCTGGCCTACGACAAACGTGACATCGTCCATCGGCTGATTTTTTCCCGGGCGCTGGCACAAAACCGCTTCAAAGTCCATCGTATGTGCATGGACGCCGTAGACCGCCTGCTCGAGAACCTCCTCCAAGGGCAATCCCAGCCCTCGCCCGACGCATGGAACCGCTTCGGCGAGCATGGCGAGTCGACGTTGCGCTGCCCGCTGTTCAAGACCGAGACGATGTGCTCCGCGTGCTGCGAACACTTCACGCGCGATCTCGTCGAAAAGCCGAGAGTCCAAGCCGCCTTCGACGACGCGTACACCCGCTTCCGTCTTACGGCGCGGCGCGAAGTGAGCCGCGAAGTCTTCCGCCATCTGGCCGCATACGCATGCCGGCGCTGCCCGAACAATCCGATGCGCGGCGTGCACGCGACGGAAAAGAAAAACGAAAACGGTCGGTCGAGCTAAAAGCTCGACCGCTACATTTCTAGAGACAGGCCGCGGCGGTCGAGATGAATCTCGACCGCTCCCAATTTCAGCTGGAGACAGGCCGCGGCGGTCGAGATGAATCTCGACCGCTCCCTATTTCAGCTGGAGATAGGCCGCGGCGGTCGAGATGAATCTCGACCGCTCCCAATTTCAGCTGGAGATAGGCCGCGGCGGTCGAGATGAATCTCGACCGCTCCCTATTTCAGTTAGAAACAGGCCGCGGCGGTCGAGATGAATCTCGACCGCTCCCTTTTCTTTCGCGATGCGTTGTCCGCCGTAGGCTACTTGCCCGTGTCGGACTGTTCGGCGAGCAGTAGCTCTTGACGAGCCTGATTGAGCAGGTCGAGCGCCTTCAGGCGGTGGCCGGCGTAATCATGCTGGTCGTGTTGAAGCTCGTCGATGACGTGTTCGAGATGCTTGCGGATCTCGTGGATGTTATGATTGCTAGCCGCGCCGTTGCGGCGATGCATGCGAGGCTGCATCGTCGCGGACGGCGTTGGCGTCGATCCAACCGGGACCGGTGCGCCGAGCGCGGCCGATACCGCCGCTATCGACGCGCCGAGACCGGCTGCCGTCGCGAGAAATGTCTTGCGTTCCATCAGTGGTGTAGTCTCCTCTCCCCAGACGCTAGATGAAGTTCAACGACGTGAACGAGTCGCCGAGCACCGCGCTCGCAGGCACATCGAGCCAGCCTTCGAGCACGGTGGCGTAGACCGACCTGAAGTCGGTGTGCCACTTGAGATTGCCGTAGTCAAGGTCGGTGAGGCTCGGGTGGTCGCCGTACACCCCGCCTTTCACTCCTCCCCCGACCACGAACATGGGGGCCGCCGTTCCGTGATCGGTGCCCCGGTTCGCGTTCTCCTCGACGCGACGTCCGAACTCGGAGAACGTCATCGTGAGAACGCGGTCGTCGGCGTTGTGTGCCGCCAAGTCGTCGTAGAACGCTTCCAAGCCGTCCCCGAACTGTTGGAGCAACGCGTCCTGTCGCGGGCGCTGCGCCGCGTGCGTGTCGAACGATCCGATGCTGACGTAGAAGACTTTCGTGCCGAGATCCGAGTTGACGATCGCGGACACGAGGTTGAGCCCCTGGGCGAACGGCGTCTTCGGATAGTCGACGGCCGGCTTGTAGCCGGCGACCAAGTGCGGCAGTTTCGAAGACGCGGCACGCGCGTCGCGCTCGACTTCTTGGACGAGCTGCAAGTACGGGCTGTCGAACGGATAGCGATCGCCGTCGCCCATGAGGATGCGATCGGCCTGCGCCTGCTCGTCGGCGCGTCCGTTGAAGCGGAAGCCGCGCAGGTCGCCGATCGCCGGCACGTCGGTCTTGTCCGCGACGAGCATCTTCGGCAGCAGCGGTCCGATCGCGACGCCCTTGAACAGGTTATTCGCCGGCAGCTCCGCTTTGTCAAGGTAGCGGCCGGCCCAGCCGGTAGTATCGTACGAATCGGGCGCAGCGGTTTGCCAGATCTCCGTGCCGCGGAAGTGTGACAGGACGTAGTTCGGATAGTGAACGCCTTGCAGAACCGCGACGCGATGGCGGTCGTAGAGCGCCTTGAGCGAAGCGAGCTTCGGGTTCATGCCGATCGAGGAGTCGATCGCGAGCACGTCCGACTGCGCGACGTTGATCGTCGGCCGGACATTGTAGTACGCAGGGTCGCCGTGCGGCACGATCGTGTTGAGGCCGTCGTTGCCGCCCTGAAGGTTGACGACGACGAGGCAACGGCTTGCAACCGAACCGGCTTTCGTCACCTGCGATGCCGCGCGCGCGGCGCGCGCGAAAATCGAATCGACCGCGAGCGCGCCGCCGAACGCCCCGATGCCCTGGACGATGAACTGTCTTCTCGTGCTCATACCATCGTGCCGTTCATTCCAGTTGATATGCTGGAAGGGCCATCGCGAGACTCATCGCGCCGCGCACCTTCTCATCGATGTTCTCGCCGTTGAGCTCGACCGGATTACCGACGCCGTCCGTCGTGAGGAAGCCGACGATCGATTGTCGCTGCTCGTCCGTGGCGTCGTCCTGCACGGTCAGATCGAGCACGCGGGCGGCGACCGCGGCGGCATCGGTCTGCGAGACGCCGGCTATCCACGCGACCGGCCCTGCCGCGGCGGGCATCGCTTGCATCTGCTCCGACACCGGCGCGCGGAACGAGACCAACTGATTGAGGAAGTTGAGCCGCGCGAGGATCGTGCCTTGGTTGAGCCATTGCGATCCGCCGGGCCAACCGGCGACGTTCGGAGGCCGCATGAGCACTTGGTCCATGGCGTTCATCGCGCCGATGATGCGCGGCGTCGACGTCGTCACGCCGATCGTGCGAAGCGAACCGACGACGAGGTCGACCGGGCTCTTGACGATGCTCCGGTATGCGCGGTCGGAATAGAAGACGTTGGAGCGCAGCAGCGTGTCGAGCAGCGCGGCGACGTCGTACTTCGCGTCGCGAAACCGCCCCGCGGTCGCGTCGACGAGCTCTTGCTCTGGATCGTCGTAGACGAAGTTGCGCAGGAACTTGCGCGCCATGAACTGCGCCGTCGCCGGCTGACCCATGATGATGTCGATGATGTCGTCGCCCGCGAACGCGCCGGTGTGCCCGAGGAACGTCTTCGAACCGGCGTCGTGGAAGCGAGCGACAAAGCTCGAGCTCGCGCCGTCGCGCGGCACGATCCAGCCTGTGAACGCGCGCGCACTTTCGCGGACGTCTTGCTCGGTGTAGTTGCCGACACCCATCGAGAACAGCTCCATGAGCTCGCGCGCGAAGTTCTCGTTCGGATGCTGCTTGCGGTTCTGGTTGCCGTTCAGGTAGAGGAGCATCGCCGGATCGCGAGCGACCTGGTGCGTCAGGTCGGCGTAGTTCCCGAGCGCATTAGCGCGGAACAACCGGTTTTGCACGACCATCATGGCGGGCGTGATGCCGCCTTGCACCCCGCTCGTGAAATGATTGTGCCAGAAGTAGGTCATCCGCTCGATGAGCGGATTCGGCGTCTGGAGCATACGGTCGAGCCACCATGACGCCGCGCGAAGATACGCGTCGCGCCGCTGCTGCGGCGGCGCCATCGGATCATAGGTGAGATCGCCTTGGGGTGCGGCCGGCAACGAGTCGGGCCGTGGGTCGAGGAGACCGTCGACTGCGGCGTTCATGCCGGCGTTTGCGGCAGCGTCGGTCTCGGCCGGCGAGCCCCCGAATCCCGCGCGTCTGAGGAGGTGAGCGGCGAGTCGGGGACTCCACGGCCCGCGATACGGCAGCAGCGCGCTCGATGTGTCGACGCTGCCCCTTGGTCTGAATTTGTCGTCCTGCGGCTGTGAGATCATCGGTAGTCGCGATGATTGTACTGCGGTTGCCGTGAGGGCGACTTGAACCAGGCGTTAGATTTCGGTGAGAAGGGCCTACGCGGCGTTATCCCGCCAAAAGGATGCGCGCCGTCACGCTCCTTTTTCCCAATCTCTTCGGTTGAAATGAGCGCTGCGCGCGCGAAGCGAATCGTCGCACGTTGCGCAATTCTTTGTGAGGGCGTTATGGCTGCACGGTACGACGCGATCGTCATCGGCGGGGGGCACAACGGTCTCGTGACCGCATGCTACCTCGCGCGCGCGAAATGGAAAGTGCTCGTGCTCGAGCGGCGCTACGTCGTCGGCGGCGCGTGCGTGACCGAAGAGAAGACTTTCCCAGGATTCAAAGTCTCGACCGCCGCCTACGTCAACAGCCTTTTCCGGCCGGAGATCATCCGCGATCTGCGCCTGCACGATTACGGCTTTGATGTCGTCGAACGGAACCCGTCGTCGTTCTCGCCGTTCGCCGACGGCCGTTATCTGCTGCTCGGACCCGATGCGGCGATGAACCTGCGCGAGATCGGCAAGTTCAGCGCGCGCGACGCGGACAACTATCCGAGATACGAGCGGATGCTCGAACGCGTCGCCTCGGTCGTCGAACCGACTTTGACGATGACGCCGCCCGACATCATGCATCCATCGCTCGGCGACCTCTTCAAGCTGGCGCCGATGGGCAAGGCGATGCGCAAGCTCGGACCCGCGATGGGCGAAGCGATCGAAGTGCTCACGGGTCCGGCGCGGCCGATCCTCGATCGCTGGTTCGAATCCGAAGAGCTCAAGGCGACGCTTGCCACCGACGCGATCATCGGCGCGTTCGCGTCGCCATCGATGCCGGGAACGGCGTACGTCCTATTCCATCACGTCATGGGCGAGACGAACGGCAAGCGCGGCGTGTGGAGCTACGTGCGCGGCGGCATGGGAGGTCTGACGCAAGCGCTCGCGCGGGCCGCGAAAGATCTCGGCGTCGAGATCCGCACGGAGGCCGAAGTCGCGAAGATCAAGACGCGCGGCGGAACGGTCACGGGCGTCGCGTTGACAAATGGCGACGAGTTTGACGCCCCGCGCGTCGCGAGCAACGTCGATTGCCGCCTGACGTTCACGAAGATGCTCGATCCGAAGACGCTCCCCGACGACTTCGCCGCGGCCGTCGACCGCATCGACTACTCGAGCGCGTCGGCGAAGATCAACGTCGCCTTGTCGGCGCTGCCGAATTTCACGTCGTGCCCCGGTTCGACGCCCGGACCGCAGCACCGCGGCACGATCCACCTGTGCCCGGATCAAGACTTCATCGAGCACGCGTACGACGAGGCGAAGTACGGTGCGATGTCGACCAAGCCGATCGTCGAGTGCACGATCCCGTCAGCCGTCGACCCGAGCGTCGCGCCCGAAGGCAAGCATCTCATGTCGATGTTCTGCCAATACGCCCCGTACGATCTCAAAGGCGGATGGAACGACGCGAACCGGAATGAGTTCGCCGACCGCTGTTTCGCGATCGTCGAGGAACATGCGCCGGGCTTCACGGCATCGGTCATCGACCGGCAGATCCTATCGCCTGTCGACATCGAGTCGACGTTCAATCTCGCCGGCGGCAACATATTCCAAGGCTCGATGGGACTGCATCAGCTCTTCGCATTCCGGCCGGTGCCCGGCTTCGCGAACTATCGGACGCCCGTGAAGGGTCTCTACCTCTGCGGCGCAGCGGCGCATCCGGGCGGCGGTGTCATGGGTGCGTCGGGATGGAATGCTGCGCGCGAGATGCTCAAGCGGTGAAGCACGCTCAGCCGTACGACGCGGTCGTCATCGGCGCCGGGCACAACGGCCTCGTCGCGGCCGCGTATCTCGCGCGTGCCGGTCTGCACGTCTGCGTCGTCGAGCGAAGCGAAGTCATCGGCGGTGCGACGATCAGCGAAGCGGTGTGGCCGGGTTGGACCGTATCGGCCGCCTCGTATGTCTGCAGCCTGCTCGATCCACGCATCGTCGAAGAACTCGACCTGCCGGCGCACGGCTATTCGGTGTATCGGAAGTCGGCCGCGTCGTTCACGCCGCTCCCCGACGGACGATCGTTGCTCCTCACGCGCGACGAGAACGAGAACGCGCGCGAGATCGCCAAGTTCTCGAAGCGCGACGTCGATGGGCACGCGCGCTTCGCCGAAGAGGTCGCGCGGCTCGGCGCCGCGTTGAACGCCACCTTCGAAGCTGCAGCGCCGTCGCTCGAGGCCTTCGATGCGCGCGCGCGCGCGACGTTCGATGGTTCGGCCGCCGAACTCGTCGAGCGATACGTCGAAACGCCCGTCCTCCAAGCCGAGATGGTGAACGACGGACTCATCGGCACGTACGCCGGTCCACGGACGCCCGGCACGGGTTACGTCCTCGTCCACCACAACGCAGGCCAGGCGCTTGGCATCCAAGGCGCGTGGGGCTTCGTGCGCGGCGGCATGGGCGCGGTCGCGCGAGCGATCGCGGGCGCGGCTCGCGCGGCTGGCGCGACGATCGCGACCGCATCGCCGGTCGCCCAGATCTTATGCGATGGCGGTCGAGCGCGCGGGGTCGTCCTCGCCGACGGCACGGAGATCCGGTCGCGCGCGGTCCTCTCGAACGCAGATCCGAAAACGACGTTCCTGCGGCTCGTTCCGGATTCAGAGCTCGGCGACTCGTTCGTCCAGCGAGTCCGCGACTGGCGCTGCATCGGCGTTTCGCTCAAAGTGAACTTCGCGCTCGGCGAGCTGCCGGACTACACGGCGCGGCCGGGGACGAACGCGCAGCCGCATCATGGCGCGACGATCCACGTCGCGCCCGACGTCGACTATCTGCAAACCGCGTATGAAGACGCGGTCGCGGGGTCGGTCTCGCGACGGCCGCTCATCGAATGCTACATGCAATCGCCGAGCGATCCGTCGATAGCGCCGCCCGGCAAGCACTTGCTCTCGGTGTTCGCGCAGTACTTCCCGTACGATCGTCAGGACGGGCCGTGGACCGATGCGATGCGCGAAGCCGCGGCGGACACGATCGTCGCGGAGCTCGCGAAGGTCGCGCCGAATCTCCCGAATGCCATCGAGGCTCGTCAGATCCTCGCGCCGCCGGATCTCGAGCGCCGTTTTGGTCTGAGCGGCGGGCACATCTTCCACGGCGAGCTGCTGCCGGATCAGATCTTCGAGCATCGTTTCGCGACGCGGACTCCGCTGCTCGGCTTATACCTCTGCGGCTCCGGTGCGCATCCAGGCGGGTGCGTCACCGGCGTCCCGGGTCTGCGTGCGTCAAGAGCGGCTCTTGCCGAGCTGGCGACCGCCCGCTGAAACAAAGACCGCCGGTAACGCGTATCATCAGACACATGAACCCATTGCTCTTGTTCGAAAAATCGAAGCTGTTGTTCTCGCTGCCGAACTACGGCCGGCTCATCATGCGCCTGTACCGCGATGGCCGCGTTCCCGTTTGGCTGAAGATGGCGGGCATCGCCGCGGCAGTGCTCGTCGTGTCGCCGCTGGATCCGTTCGCGGACATCCCGTTCCTCAACATGCTCGACGATGCTGCGCTGCTCATGCTCGCGGCGAAGCTGTTCATCAACCTCGCACCCGCAGCGGTCGTCGCCGAACATCGCACCGCGCTCGGCATCGCCGGCGCGGTCGCCGGTATGAAGAACGTCACGCCCGGCAAGGCATGACGCGAACAGGTTTTGCTCGTGGCCGGCCCGATGGAGCCGGCCTTCTTCATTTGCGGCCCTAGACGCGCTCGAAGACGAAGACTCGGCGATGCTGATCCGGCGTGCGATATGACTCGACGAACCGGAACCCGTTGTCTTGGGCGAGGTTGAGCGCCGCTTCGACCTTTGCGGCATTGCTCGAAAGCATCTCGAGCGCCATATAGCGCGGATCGGTCGTCGGCTCGCTGTTGACCCCAGCGGTGGCGCGCTCGGCTAGGCGGGCTATGCAGGCCAGCAGCGCGGAAGCGATGGGCTCGCCGGCGATGAAAAGCTTGCATCCGACGCGTTCGATCGGCATGCGGCCCACCGACGGATCGACGAGATAGAGGCTGCGGCGGTCTTTCGGCCGCACGATCGAAAATTTGTGCCCTCGATAGACGACGTCGATCGTCTGGCTTCCATCCGGAAGCGCGAGCCGATCCTTTTCGTGTACTTGCGCGTCGTTCGGCAGACCGGCGTTGAGCTCGTACAGCTCTTCCGCCAGCACGTTCTGCACGATACGCCACGCGCTGTCCGTGCGTTCGACCTCGGATCCCGTCGCTTCGTCGGAATACTCGCGAAGACGGTCGCGGATATCCGAACGCAATCGATCGATGATCGGTGCGGGTCGAAATTCTTGTAGCACGATGTCGAGCCTCCGGACGTCGGAGAAGTGAGACGACGTCGCGGCATTGTACGATGCCGGCGAGAGTGGCGCGTGTTCGCACCAAGCTCGACGATTCTCCTGGTCGCGGCGAAACGAAAGATTTTTTCCATCACCGGGGAATCACGAGCGCATGCCCGTCGGTCTTTCACCGGTGAGCGTCGCACGTTTCGCAGCCGGGATCCTCACCGCTCTCTGGGCGATGGCGGCGCTAGCGACTGAATATGTGACGCTCGCTGCCGTCGGACCCTCGCCGATGCTCATCATCGCGATCGTCATGAACATCGGCCTCATCGCCGGCGCTTCACTCGCGTTCCTGCATGCGGGCGGCTGGCGTACCGTTCTGCTCATCGCGCTTTGCGCGGCGACCATCGACCGCATCGTGAATGCTGCGATTGCGGGAACGCCGCTTCAAATCGTGAGCGCACTCATCGGCTTCGCCGCGATCACCGCCGTGGCGCTCATCGGTACACGTCGCAAGCCATGATCCCGTAGCGGTCGAGATTCATCTCGACCGCCGCGGTCTAGCATGGAATGTGAACGCAGATACCCGAGTTTTCTACTAGCGCGGACGGGACAGAACAGCGTTGAGCTCTACTGGGTCGCTCGTCTTCGCGAAACAGGAGCGTTCGTCGCACAGGTACGCCGTAGCAGCGCGTCCATTCGAGTGCCCGAGCGCTCGCATGCGCGGCGCGTCTCGATCCGGATCAACGACTTCTATAGTAAGCGCGGTGGGAGCGACTCGCCGGGCGGTCTCGCGCAGCGCGAGCGTCGCGGAATCGGACGCCGCGCCGACGATACGCACCTCGACTGGCGGTGTGAACCAGTCGAGCGCCGCCGATCCATACTCCGCAGCGAACATCCCATAGCCGCGGTACGAATCTGCGTTCGCCTCGAGCAACGACCGAGCGCGCTCGCGCCGCTTGTCATCGCCCGTTAACGCCGCGAGCTTGATGAGCACCCGCGCCATCAGTGCGTTGTCATCGAGTGGAAACGTCTGTTCCGCCATACGGCCGCGTTCGTCGCTCGAAGGGAGGCGGTCCGCGTAAGCTCCCGCGCCAGCGTCGAAAAGCGGTTCGCTCGTCGCTACGATCGTAGACGCTCGCTCGAGCCACTTCGAGTCGCCGGTCCCTTCGTATGCCGTGAGTGACGCCCAGCCGGTCCAAGCCTGATCGCCCAGCAAGCCGCGGATGTGGCGTTCACCGTCGTAGTAACGGCAGACGAGTCCATCGTCGACCAGCAGGTCCCATAGCGAGCCGAGGACGGCCGTTCCGCGCGCGGTCCACTCCGCTCCGTCGGCTCCGAAGCGTTCCAGCAGCGGACCGGCGGAGATAAGCGCCCGCGCGGTCTCGGCGTTCCACGACGCGTAGATCGTCGGATCGACGTACGGCTGCTCGAGCGCAGCCCTTCCTGCGGCGTCCAGCCCGTAGTACGACTCGTCCGCGTCTTGGCTGCCTCCGTACGCTGCGAACGTCGCGTTCCAAAGCCGCTGATCGAGATACGCACGCACTTCTATCGAGACGCGAGCGAGTTCCGCGTCATCGAACATCGCGGCGGAACGCGCGCAGGCGAGCAGCAACCCGCCGAGGTCCTCGAGCATCTTCTCGAAATGCGGTACGCTGAAGTCTCGCGTCGTCGAGTAGCGATAGAAGCCGCCGTGGACGCGGTCGTACATTCCCCCGCCCGACATCGCGTGAAGCGAGCGAACGACGATCTCGCGCGAGCGCTCGTCGCGCACGCGCTGCCAGCGGTCGAGCAGGAAATGGAGCGCGGCGGTCATCGGGAACTTCTGGTCGGTGCCGAAGCCGCCGAAACGCTCGTCGAAGTTCGAATCGAGGAACGAGAACACGCGATCCGCGATGTCGGGTTTGGGGGCGTCCGACGGTTGGGGCTTGGCGTCCTCGCGGAGCGACTTGAGCTCGGTCATCCGGCGGGCGATCGCCAGGCGGTTCTCCGGTTCGGCGAAGAACGAACCGACTTGCGAAAGCAGACTGAACATCTGGTCGGGCGGGACATAGGTCGCGCCCTTGAGTATCTCGCCGTCGGGCGTGAGGATCGCCGTCGTCGGCCAGCCGCCCTGATTGTAACGGGCGTTGATGTCAGGACGCTGGTCGTTGTCGACGCGGACCGGTACGTATCGCCGGTTGATGAGCTCGATGACGTCGTCGGACGAATACGTCGTTTCGTCCATCACATGGCACCAGTGGCACCAGACGGCTGATATAGCGAGGAGTATCGGTTTGTTCTCCTCGCGCGCCTGATCGAACGCGGCATCTTCCCACTCGCGCCATCTGATGTCCGACGCCCGGTTGGGGCGCGGCGAGAAGTGAAAGCCGCTCATGCGTCGCTGTTCTACCGGGGCCGCGGCTTGGCCCCCGCGAAGCGGCGACGCGACATGCTCGAAATCGACATCAAGCCTGTAGGCGATGCTGCGCTCCAAGTCGTCGTCGGCGACCGCATCGATGGCGAGGTCGTCTCCCGCGTCTGGTCGCTCGCTCGCGCCATCGACGCAGCGGGAGGCGGCGCGTTTCTCGACATCGTTCCAGCCTACACGTCGGTCCTCGTCCGCTACGACCCGCTGCGCGTCGACCAAGCGATCGCCATGGCGCTCGTGCGAGGCGCGTCCGAGACAGCGACCGAGTCGTTGAGCGCGAACGCGCGGACCGTCACGATCGGCGTCCTGTTCGGCGGCGAATGGGGCGTCGACTTCGAGACGGCCGCTCACGAGCTCGGCATGCGCGAGGCGCGCTTCCGAGACGCATTTTGCAAACCGGACTACCGAGTCGCTTTCCTCGGCTTTCTTGCGGGCTTTCCATATCTGCTCGGCTTGCCTCCCGCGCTCGCCCTGCCGCGACTCGCGACGCCTCGGCCGCGCGTCCCCGCCGGCAGCGTCGGCGTGGCTGCGCTTCAATGCGGGATCTACCCGCGGCAATCACCTGGCGGATGGCGATTGCTTGGCCGGACTCTCGCGCCGCTTTTCGATCCGTCGCTTCCGGCGCCGGCGCTGCTCGCACCAGGCGACGTCGTGCGATTCGAGCCGGCGGCGAGCATCGAAGAGACGGCGCGCGTCGACATCACGGGCGGAGCGGCGTGAGCGAGACCCGCCGGCTCGTGGTGCGCGACTCCGGTCTACTCGCGAGCGTCCAGGATTTTGGCCGGCTCGGCGTCGGTGCGCTGGGCGTCTCGCCGTCCGGGGCGGCGGACTGGTTCTCGGCTCGCGCTGCGAATCGGCTCGTCGGCAACGCCGACGGTCGCGCGCTCATCGAGACGACGATGAACGGCGCGACGTTCGATGCGATGGATCGCATGACGATCGCGGTGACGGGAGCTGATGCGCCGCTGTGGATCGACGGGAAGCGAAAGCATTCGTGGCGGTCGTTGGCAGTAGAAGCAGGCGACCGGATCGCGATCGGACCGCCTGCGAGCGGCTTGCGATCGTACCTCGCGATCGCCGGCGGGATCGAGATATCCGACGTTCTCGGAAGCGCCGCCACCGACGTCGGCGGAGGATTCGGCGGACGTCGACTCGCGGCGGGCGACACGCTCAGCGTGGGAGTCGCTTCGTCCGAGCCCGTTGCGGAATCCGCGTATGAGTCTGGCGCGATCCTAGCGCTTCGTCCGCCGTTACGGCTTCGCGCGCTCGCCGGTCCCGATGCGTCGCGGGTCGGGGCCGCTGTCATCGACGAGCTCTTCGCAAGTGCTTTCCGTGGAAGCGCGCGCTCGAGCAGGCAGGGGCTGCGGCTCGAGGGCTTGGCGATCGCCGGCGGCGCAAGCGACTCGATCTCGGCCGGAGTGTGTGCGGGCTGCGTGCAATTGCCGGGCGACGGTTCGCCGATCGTGCTGCTCGCAGAACACCAGTCGACCGGCGGTTACCCGGTCGCCCTATGCGTCATCACGGCGGACATCCCGCTCGCGGCGCAAGTGCGCCCAGGAGATGAAGTCCGGTTCGAGCGCGTCGACCGGACCGGCGCACGAGATGCGCTTGCCGCCGCGGCAGTGAGTCTACGTGCCATCCGACCGGCCGCAAATGCGACAACGAAGGACCCGGATACCGCACACCTCGGACGCGGTTTTGCCGAAGGAGCATCGTCGTGAACGCCGCGCTTCGCATCGACCTCAACTGCGACGCGGGCGAGTCGCTCGGTGACGACGACGCGATGTTCGATGTCGTCACGTCGGCGAACATCGCTTGCGGGTTTCACGCGGGCGACGAGTCGACGATGGAGTCGACCGTCCGATCGGCGGTCCGGCACGGCGTCGCCGTCGGCGCGCATCCCTCGTATCCCGACGTTCAAGGTTTCGGACGCCGCACGATGCGCGTCTCACCCGCCGAGGCCGAGGCGTTCGTGTTCGAGCAGATCGAAGTGCTCCGAACGATCGCCAAGGCGAACGGCTCGCGCGTGACGCACGTGAAACCGCACGGTGCGCTGTACAACGATGCTGCGCGCGACCGATCCCTTGCCGATGCGATCGCGGCAGCGGTGCGTCGATCCGGCGATCTGCGGCTCGTCGGTTTGGCGGGTTCGGCGTTCGCGGAAGCGGCGAGATCAGCCGATGTGGCTTTCATCGCGGAAGGCTTTTGCGATCGTGCATACGGCGAAGACGGCCATCTCGTCTCGCGCTCTGTCGCCGGATCGCTTATCACCGATCCTCAGGCCGCCGCCCGCCAAGCCGTCGATATCGCCGTCCGCGGCCGCGTGCGCAGCTCATCGGGCAACGAAATCGCAGTCGTCGCGCAGACGCTTTGCATCCATGGAGACACGCCCGGCGCGGTCGACATCGCCCGAGCGGTACGCGCGGCGCTCGAAGGTGCCGGAGTTCGCGTTGCGCGGTTCGAGGCGGCTCCTTAGATGCGCGCGCAACTCGAGGAGATCGCGGCTTCGGTTCCCGGCGCGTTCGGCGGCGTTGAGGTCTTGCGGACGCAGCTGGGTCGCGAAGGGCGCACACAAATCCTAAGCCTCATCGTCGACCGGGAAGGCGGCATGGACACCGATTCGTGCGGACGGATCAGCCGCTACATCCGCAACCGGATCGATGCGCTCGACCCGCCGATCGAAGACTATCGCATCGAGGTGGCGTCAGCCGGTCTCGAGCGCCCGTTGCTCACCGCGGAGCACTATCGCCGCTTCCGCGGCCGGCCGGCGAAAGTCATAACGTCGCTTCACATCGGCAATCGCGTCGAGTTCAGCGGTCCGATCGACGCCGTGACCGACGAGGCGGTGACCATCCGCGATCCGCACGCGGGTCCGACGCCGATCCCGTTCGCAGCGATCAAACGCGCGCACCTGATCTACGATCCCTCGACCGATCTAAAGAAGAAGCGCTGACAACGGTCAGAGGGGGAGCGGTCGAGATTCATCTCGACCGCCGCGGTCTTGCTTATCGGCAATAAAATGGAGCGGTCGACCTTCACAGTCGACCGCGAACGACCTCGATGTGAACGACCGTAGCGGTCGAGCTAAAGCTCGACCGCTACGAGACCTTTTAGCGAGACCGCTCCCTTATCGAGACTACACAGCGCCGATCAGTTCTGCGAATTTGGCGAGATCGATATTGCCGCCCGACACGACTGCGACGATCGGGCCCGTACCCGCCTTGCCGGAAAGTGCTGCGGCGACCGGAAGCGCGCCGGCTCCCTCGGCGACGACGCGCGAGCGCTCGGCTAGGATTCGCATCGCGCGCTTCACATCATCGAGCGTCACGACGATCGAGCCGTCGACGACGTCCTTCATGCGATCCCACATGCGCGGGAAGATGCTCTTGCCGCCGGCCCCGTCGACGAACGTCGCCTGCCAGCGTCCGAACTTCGTCGGCGCTTTCGCCGCGAACGATGCGGCGCCGGGTGCGGCCGTTTCGGGTTCGGCTCCGAGCACTCGGACGCGTTTCGATCGCGCCTTGATGCCCGAAGCGATGCCGGCGATGAGTCCGCCGCCGCCGATCGCAGCGACGACGGCGGAGACGTCGGGAAGGTCTTCCATGATCTCCAAACCGATCGTCGCGTTGCCCGCGACGAAGTCGTCGTCGTCGAACGGATGGATGAACGCACCGCGGACGCCCGGGAACTCGCGCTTCTCCATCGCTTCCCAGCATGCGTCGAACGACGCTTTGACGAGCCGAGCGCCGAGCGCTTGCATGCGCTCGACCTTCGTGGCGGGCGCGGTGTCGATCGTGACGACAGTGCACGGCACGCGCGCCTGACGCGCCGCGTAGGCGACGCCTTGACCGGCGTTGCCGGCGCTGATCGTCCAAACGCCTTCCGCGCGGCGATCGGCCGGGAGCATCGCAACCGCATTCGCCGCGCCGCGAAGCTTGAACGAGTTGGTCGGCTGGAGATTCTCAAGCTTCAGATAGATCTCAGGCTTAGGAACGCCGTGGTCGAGCCGGATGAGCGGGGTGCGGATGACGGTGCCCTTGATCCGCTCGCGGGCCGCCTCGATCGCTTCGATAGATATAGGATGAATTTCAGGAAGCACGTGCTGCATAACGGCGCCTACTACGCTCCAGAAGAAGATGATGCCTTGACGGTGAGACGGTCGAGCAACGCGCCGACGCTCGCCAGGGCGTTGTTGCCCATCTGTCGATGGCGGAGCTTCCCGTCGCGGTCGAAGACGAAGTAGCCGGGCGAGAAAGGGCATTCGAAAATCGCGCGCAGCTCGCCGCGCCGATCGATGGCGCAGGGATGGTTCATCTGCATCAGCTCGAGCGCGTCGCGCTGAACAGCGGCGACGTCGACCGACGTCGACTCAGGACGCGGCGAAAATACGGCGATCATGTCGAGCACCTCGACGCCGAGCTTAGCTCGCCACTCGTTGACGAGCTCGGCGCCGTCGTGGCACAACGGGCAACCGTGAGACCAGAAGTGGACGAGCAGCGGCAGGCCGATACGCGGCGCAGCCTTGGCTCCATCGAGCCACTCTACGCGGTCGTCAAATGCGGGTGCACTATCGCCAAGCTTCATTCTCATCGTTCGGCCGCGGCGGTCGAGATAAATCTCGACCGCTCCCTGAGAAATGCGAAACGGCCGTCCGGAGACGGCCGCTCACTTTCATCGACGCCCCAGCGGAGAGGCTAGTACGAGGACCGGTGACTTTGGAAGCAGTCGCGGCAGTAGACGGGCTTGTCGCCCCTCGGTTGGAACGGCACTTCTGCCGTGCCGCCGCAGCTGCTGCAGGTCGTGCGGAACATCTCCCGCTGACCGCCACCGCCGCCGCCGCCATTAAAGCGAGGCCCGCCGCCGCCGCCGCCCTTTTGCGCTTTACGCGCAGCCCGGCAATCCGGGCAACGGCTCGGCTTGTTCTGAAAACCCTTTTGGGCATAGAACTCTTGCTCGCCGGCGGTGAAGGTGAACTGTTGTCCACAATCCACGCACGTGATGAGTTGATCTGTATACACCTTGGTTGAAACTCCCATTGCGCACCGTTTTACGCAACAGCGCGCTGCACAGTGATTCGTTTCGGACGAGCGACGTTTTGAATGGGAGACCCTGGGGCTTCCGCTGTTCGGCGTCTTTGGGGCGCGAGCGCCTTGCCTCTACCAAAACCTTCCAGATAGTAACATTAATCCTCCCGAGAGGCAAGCGTCATAGGCCGCACTTGGTGGCCGTCCCGACAAGTGGCCCGCGTATTGGTCGCTTTTCGAGCGACCGCCGAGCTTCGATCGGCCTACTACATCTATCGTACACATCGCGTGCGACGAACGGGCGCGATCAATTTTGAGGCGGTGGTCCTAGTGCGCGCGACCCGAACGCGGCATGATGCCACGCGACGATGGTGAACCGAGACGTTCACGACGCGGTGCGCCCATTTCGCTCGTGCGGGTTGGGCGGACTCGACTTCGCCTATCGTCGCGATTCTTGAGGAGGATCCGCCCCGATGAAGTCATTCTTCCCGTCAGCGTTCGCGATCGCGCTCGGCATGGCGCTCGCGGCCTGCAGCCACACGAACGACGCGGTCACGCCGATCTCCGGCGCGCAATCCGGCTCGTCGATCGCGCACGTGCAATATTTCGGACAATCGTTCGGCAACGCCGCGCAAGTCTGCGGACCTGTGAAGGTCGGCTATGCGCGCTGCAACGCGTGGGTCCGAACGGACCTCTACGGCGGCATCGGCTCGTCGCCGAACGTGGTTTCCGGATATCATCCGTCCGATCTCGTGTCGGCATACAACTTGCCGAGCGGCGGCGCGGAGGGGACCGGTCAGACCGTTGCGGTCGTCGATGCGTACGACGATCCAAACGCAGAATCCGATCTCGCGGTCTATCGCTCGAACTTCGGCCTGCCGGCGTGTACGACGGCGAACGGCTGCTTCCAGAAAGTCAACCAGTTCGGCCAGCCGAGCCCGCTGCCGGCGCCGGACTCGACGGGTTGGTCGGTCGAGGAATCGCTCGACGTGGACATGGTGTCGGCGATCTGTCCGAATTGCCACATCATCCTCGTCGAGGCGAACACGAACAACGACTTCCCGCTCGGCCTCGGCGTCGATTCGGCGGTGGTCAAGCTCGGTGCAAGCGTCGTCTCGAACAGCTACGGCGGCGACGAGACCGGTACGCAGCGCCTCGAGCACTACTACCAGCACCGGCATGCGATAATAACGGCGAGCACCGGCGATAGCGGTTACGGTGTCCAATTCCCCGCGGCATCGACCTTCGTCGTCGCGGTCGGCGGCACGCGCCTGTCTCGCGACGGCAGCGCGCGCGGCTGGAGCGAAGTCGCGTGGCGCGGTGGCGGGAGCGGGTGCAGCGCGATCTATGCGAAGCCGGCCTGGCAGACGGATCCGCTCTGCTCGAACCGGACGATCGGCGACACGTCGGCTGTCGCGGACCCCGCGACGGGCGTCGCGGTCTACGATACGTACAAGTTCGCGCACGGATGGATCGTCGAAGGCGGCACGAGTGTCTCGTCACCCCTCATCGCGGGCGTGTACGCGCTGAAAGGCAACGGCAAGCAGCTCGATTACGGCCATTCGATCTACAAGGCGCCCTCGAGATTCCTCAACGACATCACGTCGGGCAGCAACGGCAGCTGCGGCGGCACGTACCTCTGCACCGCAGGTCCGGGGTACGACGGCCCGACCGGCATGGGCACCCCGAACGGAGACAACGCTTACTAGCGCTCGACCGTCGACGCACGGAAGAGGCGGCTGTTCGAGCCGCCTCTTCCTTTATATCTGAATCGCAGATGCCGCCTCGAGTTCGCCTATAGATCGGCGATGAGCGATCGAGCTCTGGCCCGCGCCTGATCCGCGTCGAGCGCGCCTTCGGCGAGCTGACGTACGAGCAGGCCGAACTCGCGAGCACGCAACCCTTCGAGGGCCGACGAGACGCGCGCCGCGAGCGAGCGGATCGCGCTGCGCTCGTCCGGATCGTACGGCTCTTCCGAGCGCCGATCGCCGCAGACAAGTGCGCCCATGAGTCGTCCGTGGGCGGCGAGCGGGAAGATGCAGCCCGAGCGGCCGAGGACGCTGTCGACGTCGGTGAGATCGATATCGCGCAGATAGGTCCGCAAACGCACGAAAGCCGGATCGTCGATGGGGACGTTCGGAGCGAGGTCTTCGCCGGAAGCGGACCAGCGTCGATACGAGCCGTCCGCGTCTGCGAGGTAGACAGCCGATGCGCAAGCACCGAGCTCGGAGCGGACGATATCGGCGGCGCGATCGAGCAATATCTGGGCGCGAGTCACGAACGGCGCTTCGTCCGCGGCTCTCGCGAGTTCGGCCTGCGCGCGGTGCTTGCGCCGGAAGAAGATGCGGTCGATCGCGGTCTCGACGCGCTTCTGAAGGGCATTGAACGACAAGGCGAGCGCAAGCGCGACCGCGACCTGCAGGGCGAGGCCGGTGCTCGACCCGACCGCCGCGCGTTCGATGACGCCCGAGAGCAACGCGAAGACGATGACGACGACCGTCGTGATCGCGGTGAACACGATCGCGCGGTTGATCGCGAAGCCGACGTCGATGACGCGATGCCGCAGGATCGCGTACGAGTAGCCGACGGGGATCGCGATCATCGTGATGTTCATGATCGGATACGAGGTGATCGGCCGCCCGATGATCTGCGCGCCGAGGTAGATGAGGACGCCGGAGAATCCGACGATCGTGGACGCGGAGATCCATTTGAGCCGCTGACGCGCCGTCCCCGACGACGCGAAATATGCCGCCGATAGCACGGCAAGCGTGGCGACGAGGACGACCATGAACGGGATCGTCACTATCGCCGCCAGCGCGGACGACGCACAGACACCGCCGGCGACGTCGCGCACGTAGAAGACGGTGCTTATCGCGTCGGTCGCGAGCCCACCGACGACCGCCGTCCGCGCGACCGCAAGCCATCCGCGCGAGAGCGCTTGGCCCGACAGCCGCTCGACCATGAGATATAGGAAGAACGCCGCCACGTCCGCCGACAATCGCGCGACGATCGTATACCAGACTTGCATATCCGGCTGGAGCCACGAGCTCGGCTCTGGGTGCACGGCGACGGCGATCGCGAGACTCGAGATGCCGAAGAAGAACGCAGCGAGGTCGCGACCGCGCCACAAGACGAGCGCGCCGACGCCGTAGACGATCACTTTCGACAGGATCGCGAAGAACCAGAACGACCATGACGGCTGCGGCGACGTCGCGAGCTGCACGACCGAACTGCGCCCATCGCGCACGATGGGCAAGGCGATCGGCCCGCCCGCGCGCACGCTGCCGCTCGCCAGAAAGATCCGTGCAGCGCTCGGCAATGCGCTCTGGTCGACGGCATCGCCCGACCGGATCGCAGGAACGCCGGAGCCGGAGACGATCTCGCCGAGCGTGAGCGAGCACGCACCGTGCGGCGCGAACGAAGGAAGCACGCCGCTGTCGACGGTCATCGACGCGAACTGAACCCCCAACAATACCAACGACACGACCGTGATTGCAGTCGCGGCTATCGTCCGTACCATCTCGTGCCTCAGATTCGCTCGCGCAGCGTTATCGCCTTGAGGTCCCGCGTCGTGACGCGAGGGGATGTCGCTCTAAGCGGGTGTTCTGAGGCGATGAAAATCGCCGAGGACAGCGGCGGTAGGTTAGTATATCCCGATTCGCCGCGTGCCCGCGAGAGCGACATCCCCTCGCGGAACGATGGCGGAGTGGACAACGGCGATTCCGCGAGGCCGCGGCGGTCGAGCTAAAGCTCGACCGCTACAGGAATAAGTGTTACATAGTGACGCGGTTGCGGCCGCCTTGTTTGGCGGCATAAAGCTGTTCATCCGCACGATCGATGAGCGACGATCGTCGTGTCGCCGACTCGCGCGCGACTGCGATGCCGACACTTGCGGTGAGCCGGACGGGCGGCATGTCGCGCCTGTGACGGAAAAGCGTCGTCTCGATCGCGACGCGGACTCGATCGGCGACGACGGCTGCGGTTTCGGCGTCGGTCTTCGGAAGTACGAGCGTGAATTCGTCGCCGCCGGAACGCGCGAGGAGGTCGCCTTGACGGATCGCGCCTTCGATCGCGCGGACGGCTTGGATGAGGATGTTGTCGCCGGCGGGATGGCCGAACGTGTCGTTGACGCCTTTGAAGCCGTCGAGATCGATGACGGCAAGCGCGATCGGGAACGCGCGTTGCTTATAGAGATCGTCAAGCCGAAAATCGGCGTAGTCGCGCGTGAACGCGCCGGTGAGATCGTCGCGCAAGCTCGCGCGGCGATCGCGGTAGGCGACGGCGGTCCAGAATGTGAGGCCGGCGCCGATCGCGACGGCATAGACGGCTTCGTACCAATGAGCAAGCCCGGCGCATATGAGGATGAGGAGCGCGTAGGCGGCTGCGACCGGCACCGCGAGCCGGGGTGGATTGCGGAGCACACCCGATGCCAAACCGAAAAACGCGAGCGAGACGAAGGCGCTTTGCGACCCACCGCTCGCGACGATCCACGCCGACACGAAGGCGAGATCGAGAACGGTCGAAGCCCACGGCCAGCGCGAGACGATGTCGGACGGCCCGTAGACGAGCACGAGATCGAAGATGGCGAGAGCCGCCGCGACGATCAGCACGATATTTGCGGCGAGCGCGAACGACGACGGCGGATGGACGGAGATCGTCCACGCGATCGCGGTCGCCGCGATGACGAAAATGCGGAGCGGCGAAACGGTGCGCTCCATCCGCAGCTGCGCGCGCCATCGCCACGTGGCTTCGCCGGGGAAGCGCCGCAGCGGCTTCGCCGTGAAGGTCGTCCGCTTCGACTTCTTGCGCACTGAAATTCCTCGCCGTCCTTAGCTGGGCGCGCATCGCAAACGCACCCGTTCCGCGGGTTATCGGCGGCTCCTCGGGGGTTGTAAACCACCCCTATTCGTGATACAATACCGCTGGTTAACCAAGAGGAGTGGGTTTGAACCCGCTCCTTTGCTAGTCTAGGCTTCAGGAACCGATGAGTCCACGCAAGACAGTGAAAAAGGCGGCGAGCGGCTCGCAGGCAGCGGCCGTCACGGGACCGACCACGCCCAATCAAGAGCTCATCAACGCGCTGCGCGAGCTCGAGCGCGATCGCGGGCTTTCGTTCGAAGTGCTCATCGAGGCGCTCGAAGCTGCACTCGTCTCCGCGTACAAGCGCAACTTCGTCAAAGAGGCTGAAGCGGCGGGCAATCCCGTCGTCGTCGTCGACCGGCAAGACGGCTCGTACCGCGTGTTCGCGCGGCGCACCGTCGTCGAGGAAGTCACCGATCCGGTCATGGAGATCTCGAAGGCCGACGCGGGCGACAAATACGAGATCGGATCGAACTTCGACATCGAGGTGACGCCGAAAGAGTTCGGGCGCATCGCCGCTCAGACGGCGAAGCAGGTCATCGTCCAGCGCATCCGCGAGGCCGAGCGCGACATGGTGTTCGACGAGTTCAACGACAAAGTCGACACGCTGACGAACGGCAACGTCCTGCGCTACGAACAACGCAATATGCTCATCGACCTCGACAAGAAGGCCGAAGCGATACTCCCGCTTTCCGAACAAGTGCCGCGCGAGTCGTTCCGCATCGGCGCTCGCGTCCGCGTTTACGTCATGGAAGTGCGCAAGACGAACCGCGGTCCGCAGATCATCGTGTCGCGCAGCCACCCGCAGCTCGTCGCCGAACTTTTCAAGCAAGAAGTTCCGGAAGTCAATCAAGGTCTCGTCCAGATCAAAGGCGTCGCTCGCGAGGCAGGCTCGCGCTCGAAGGTCGCGGTGTACACCGAGGCCGACGACATCGACGCCGTCGGCGCGTGCCTCGGCCCGCGCAGCTCGCGCGTCAACAATATCAGCGACGAGCTCCACGGCGAAAAGATCGACGTCATCCAATGGTCGGCCGACCCGAAAGCGTACGTCGCGAACGCGCTGCAGCCTGCGAAAGTCATCGAAGTGCACCTCGACGAGCGCGAACATCTCGCCGAGGTCGTCGTGCCGGACTACCAGCTATCGCTGGCGATCGGCAAAGAAGGTCAGAACGTCCGGCTCGCCGCGCGCCTTACGGGATGGAAGATCGACATCCACAACGAGGAGCAGTGGGCCGAGGTCGTCGCGCAGCGCGTCGAAGAAGACCAAGAGCGCGAAGAACTCGCCGCGATGGCCGAAGTCGCTGCCGAGCAGACCGGCGTCGAGCTGACGCCCGAGATGCTCGCACAAGATGAGGAACTGATCCGCAAGCTCCAAGAGCTTCAGCGCATGACGCTCGGCGGCGACGAAGAGACCGCCGCTGAAGAGACCACGGGCGAACAGACCGCAGCCGAAGAGACGCCGGAAGGTGCGGGTGAACGCAGCTAGGTTAGGCGCCGCTGCAGCCGTGATCTGCGTCATCGCGTTCGCGCCGGGGGCGTCGCGCGCAGCGGCCTCCGTGCCCGACATCAAGGATCTCGTTCGTCGCTACGGCCTCGCGATGCACTACGACAAGATCGCGAACCTGCGATCGGTGACGCGCACCTCGAGCGGTTTCATGGGTAACCGGGTCGTGACGTACACGACGATGGCGAAAGCACCCGACAAGATGCTCGAGATCATAACGGTCGATGGGGCGGACGCGCGGATATCGATCGGTTTCGACGGCACGACGGCGTGGGCGCAAGGGCCGAGCGGCGCGGTCGCGGTCTTGGACGGCGCGGCGAGCCGATTTGTCGAAGGCATGGCGTTCGGCCTCGTGGGCGATCCACGAACCATGAACGCGACCGCCGGCGCGACGACTATTCACGGCGTCGACTTCTACGTCATCAGCGTCCGCGACGCCTCAGGGTTCGGGCGCGACATCATGGTCGACGAGAAGACCTACCTGCCGATATATTGGCGAGTCGTCGTGGGGAATTGGTCACATCTCTTCGATGTCGGGCCTCTTGACGAAGGGCCGCTCGGCGAGTTATATCCGCGCACCATCCAGACGATCAATTCGGATGGGTCGATCGGCACGCCGGCGTCGGTGACGTCGGTCGACGACAACATCTCGCTGCCGGATTCCATGTTCGCACCGCCGGGGCAGTAGGGCAAGACATCACGGACGCCACGGCGAACCATTCGAAGACACTTGAGACTGCCGGACACACCGGCGTCCACGTCCCGATCCGGCAGTGCGTCGGCTGCCGGACGCGCGCGGCGAAGAGAATCCTCATGCGCTTCGTCCGCATCCCCGACTCGGGCTGGCGGGCCGACCCCGCTGCCCGGTTAGCGGGGCGTGGCGCCTATCTGTGCTCGAAAACGTGCAAGGAAAAACTGGGGAAGAACAAGAGATACCGAGGTTTGGTTGAAGTTGGCTGGCCGGAGGAACCGTTAGGCCGCTAAGAAGCGCGGCCGAAATCATGGCAACAGTACGAGTACACGAGCTCGCGAAAGAGCTCAATCTCTCGAGTAAAGACACTATCGCCCTCCTCGGCAAGGTGGGCATTCGTGCGTCGACGCACATGAGCGTCATCGACGAGCACCGCGCGCGCATCGTCAAAGGCGTGCTTGGCGGCGATCTCGCCGAAGCCGCGAAGACGCACAAGACGGTTCCGAAGAAAGCAGCGGTGGCCGGCAATGGCGCGCCCGCGAAAGCGGAGACCGCCGTCGTCGAAACGCCCGAGCGTCCAGCGCCCGCGAAACCCGTCGTCGAAACCCCGGCAGCGCAAGTCGAACCGGCGTCGCCGGTGCTTCGCGTGGTCCCGCCACGTCGTAAAGCGCCGTCGCCTATCCATCATAAGATCGCTCCGGCCGCCTCGGCGGATCCGACCGCGCCGTCGCCATCGATAAAGCAAGTGCCGGCGGCTGGCCCGATACAGCAGCGGCCCGCACCTCGGCCCATCGTCGGGCGCCCCGGTATGGGCGTGCCGCCGGGCAACCGTGGCGTACCGCTTCGTCCGGGCATGATGCGTCCTGGCGCACCGCGCCCGATGCCGCCGGGCGGACGGCCGGCTCCCGGTCCCATGTCAGGCCCGAGCGGCCCGGCTCCGGGTGCGCGCAGAAAGTCGAAAGAAGAGCTCGAGCGCGCACGCAAAGAGCGCGAGCGCGAGAACCTGCTCAAGAAACAGCAGCCGCATCGCGCCGCGGCAGCGCCCACCGCCGAGCCGACGGTCCTCAAAGATCTCGAGATACCCGATCTTATAACCGTGCAGCAACTCGCCTCGGCGATGAGCGTGCCGGCGGGCCAGGTCATCGGTCAGCTCATCAAGATGGGCACGATGGCGACGGTCAACCAGCACGTCGCACCCGACGTCGCGCAGCAAGTCGCACGCCGCTTCGGCTTCAACGCGGCGGTCAAAGAGGCCGACGAAGAGACGGTCGAGATCCTCACCGACGCCGATCCGCCGGGTTCGCTCACGCCGCGGCCGCCGGTCGTCACGGTGCTCGGCCACGTTGACCACGGCAAGACGTCGCTCCTCGACGCGATCCGCGAGACGAAGGTCGCCGCAGGCGAAGCGGGCGGTATCACGCAGCGCATCGGCGCGTATACGGTCGATGTCGGCGAGCGCAAGGTGACGTTCATCGATACGCCGGGCCACGAAGCATTCACCGAGATGCGTGCGCGCGGTGCGAAGGTGACCGACGTCGCGATCCTCGTCGTGGCCGCCGACGACGGCGTCATGCCGCAGACGATCGAGGCGATGAATCACGCGAAGGCCGCGAACGTGCCTATCGTCGTCGCGGTCAACAAAGTCGACAAACCGAACGCGAACGTCGATCGCGTCAAACAGCAGCTCTCCGACTACGGACTGACGCCCGAAGACTGGGGCGGCACGACGCAGTTTATCCCCGTCTCCGCGAAGCAGAAGACCGGCATCGACGCGCTGCTCGAGATGGTGCTGCTCAACGCCGATCTGCTCGAACTCAAGGCGAACAAGAACCGCCGCGCACAGGGCGTCATCATCGAAGCGCGACTCGACCGCTCGCGCGGTCCCGTCGCGACCGTGCTCGTCAAGAACGGCACGCTACGCTCGGGCGACACGGTCGTCGTCGGTGCGACGTGGGGGCGCGTCCGCGCGCTCTTCGACGACAAGCTCGATTCGATCAAGCGTGCCGGTCCGGCGATACCGGCCGAGATCATGGGTTTATCCGACGTGCCTGCGGCCGGCGATACGCTCGAAGTCGTGACCGACGAGCGCGACGCGCGCGAGCTGGCGGCAAAGCGCAGCCAGCGCAAGCGCGAGCAACGCATGGCGACGGCGCGACGGCCCGTCACGCTCGACGGCTTCCTCGCCGCGGCGAAAGAGGGCGTCGTCAAGGATCTCAACCTCATCATCCGTGCCGATGCTCAAGGCTCGCTCGAGGCGCTTCGCTCGCAGCTCGACGGGCTCGCGAACGAAGAGGTCCGGACACGCGTCATCCACGCAGGCGTAGGCGGGATCAACGAATCGGACGTCGTGCTCGCGAGCGCGAGCAGCGCCATCATCATCGGCTTCAACATCCGGCCGGATGCGGCGATCGCACGCAAAGCGCAGCAAGAAGGCGTCGACGTGCGGCTCTACGACGTCATCTACAACGTCATCGACGAGGTCAAGGCGGCGATGTCGGGCATGCTCAAGCCGCAGACGCGCGAGGTCATCCTCGGCGAGGCCGAGGTCCGCAGGATCTTCAAGGTGAGCAAGGTCGGCACGATCGCGGGCAGCTACGTCCGCAACGGCCGCGTGACTCGCGACGCCGGCGTCCGCGTCATGCGCGACAGCGTTCAGATCTACGAGGGCAAGCTCTCGTCGCTCAAGCGATTCAAAGACGATGCGCGCGAGGTCGCTGAAGGCTTCGAGTGCGGCATCGGCATCGAGAACTTCAACGACGTCAAAGAGGGAGACGTCTTCGAGTTCTTCACGACCGAGGACGTTCCACCGGCAGCGTAGCGGTCGAGCTTTAGACTCGACTGGAGCGGTCGACCTTAACGGTCGACCGAATACCGATAACCATGGATAGAGACGCGGTCGAACAGGCACACGAGATCTACTTCAACGTCATCGTGGCGCACGGAAGTGACGACCAGCCGTGGACGACGACGCAGCGCGACGAGCTGCGCCGCGCGCTCGCCCTCCTCGAACCGCTCGACGCGTCGGGCGATCTCGGGCCGGACGGCATCCAGCTGATGGCGTCGCTGTGCCTCGAACTCGGAAACGACGAACGGGAAGAACACATCCTGCATACCGGCCTCGACCAGTTTCCGACCGCGGCGGGCCTTCATGCGGACATCGGCGCCGCATATGCGAATATCGAGAAATGGCCGGCGGCGATCGCGCATCTCGCGGCCGCGGTGCTCATCAACGTCGACGAGCCCGACGAGCATTGGGCGATGGCCGCATCGCAGCTCGTCGATGCGTTGCTCGAGTGCGGCGACGAAGAACGCGCGCAGGTCGTGCGTCGCTGGGCGCTCGAGCGCTGCACGGACGACAAATCGAAATCGTGGCTCGCCGACAGCGAGCCGGACGACGCGGCGCGCGATGACGCGGCCGCGTCCGACCACTAGACATCGAACGCCTGTACGGGGATATTAGGGTGCAAGAACACCCGGACGGAAAAAATACGCGACTCGCGCGCGTCGAGCACGAGATCGTCCGCGAGCTGAGCGAACTGATCCACGAAGACCTCAAGGATCCGCGCATCGGCTTCGTCACGCTCGTCGGCTGCGACGTGAGCCCCGATCTGCGCAGCGCTCGCGTTTACGCGAGCCCGCTCGGCGACGGCCGCGCGCAGAGCGCGACCATGCGCGGCCTGCAGTCGGCGTCCGGGTTCCTCAGCGTCGAGCTGGGCAAACGGATGCGGATGCGGCGCACGCCGACGCTCACGTTCGTGCGCGACGACTCGATCGCGCGCGGCGTCCGCATGTCGACGATCCTCGACGAGGTGCACAGACGCGATGAGTCAAGAAAACACGGCACCGACTAACGGCAAGGCGAACGCGCTCGCGGACGCCGCCGAGGTGGCGGCGTGCCTGCGCGCCCATCGCCAATTCGTCATGTGCGCGCACGAGAAGCCCGATGGCGACGTGCTCGGCAGCGGCTACGCGCTCGGACTCGCGCTCAAGAGCATCGGCAAGAGCGTTACGTACTTCCTCGATGACGACGTGCCGCGCAACCTGCGCTTCATGCCCGAATGGCAGTTGACGCAGCGCTCGTTCGAAGGCGTCGCCGACGATGCGATTTTCGTCTTCTTCGATATGAGCGATCAAGCGCGCGCGGGCAAAGCGCTCCAGTGGGTGCCGCGCGAGCGCATCGTCAACATCGATCATCATCTCGGCAACAAGCGCTTCGGGCGGTGGAACTACGTCAACGAAGGCGAGGCCGCGACCGGCTCGCTCGTCCTCGGCCTGGTCTTCTCGCTCGGCGTCAAGGTCACGCCCGACATCGCGACCTGCCTGCTCGGCACGCTCATCTCCGATACGGGCTGCTTCCAATATAGCAACGCCTCGCCGCACACGATGCGACTCGGTGCGGCGCTCATCGAGGCGGGCGCCGACAAGGACCTCATCACCGAGCAGCTCTACTACACGCGCACGTTCGCCGGGCAAAAAGTCCTCGGCCGCGCGCTCGAAAACGCGCAGCTGACGGACGACGGCATCTGCTATTCGATCGTCACCCAAGCGATGCTCGAGGAATACGGCGCGACGCACGAAGATCTCGAGGACGTCGTCGGCGCTCTGCGCGTCGTCGACCGCTGCGAGATCGCCGCCTTGTTCAAGGAAAGCGCGGATGGCGCGTACCGGTTGAGCCTACGCTCCCGCGGACGCTTCAACGTCATGGAGATGGCGCGCGCGCTTGGCGGGGGCGGGCATTTCCGAGCGGCCGGAGCGACCGTCGCCGGACCGCGCGAGTCCGCGATCGAGCGCGTGCTCGCCGCGATCCGTTCCACGATGGGCGAGAAGAGCCGGACGCGCTAACGCGTGGCCCGCGCCGCCGCTCCGTTCGGCTTCGTCAACGCATTCAAGCCGCCGGGCATCTCTTCGACCGCCTTCGGCATCTGGGTCCGAAAACGGCTCGGCGCACCGTCGCTCGGCCATTGGGGCACGCTCGATCCGTCGGCGTGCGGAGTCCTCGTGCTCGCCATCGGTCAGGCGACGCGGCTCCTCCCGTATCTGCCGGCCGATGACAAGTCGTACGTCTTCGAGATGCGGGTCGGCACCGCGACCGACACCGGCGACGCGGAAGGCCGCGTCCTACGGTCCGCGCCCGTGCCTTCGAATTGGTCGCAAGACCTCGATTCGGTGACGGCGTCGCTCGTCGGCGAACTCGAGCAGGTGCCGCCGATGTTCTCGGCCGTCAAAGTCGACGGTCGTCCGCTATACAAGGCGGCGCGAGCCGGGCGCGAAGTCGAACGTCGCTCGCGAACGGTGCGGATCTCAGCGTTGCGGCCGGTAGCCGTCGATGGCGATCGCGCGCGCATAGCCGTCGACTGCTCCGCAGGCACGTACGTCCGAACGCTTTGCGAGCAGATCGGCGAGCGGATCGGGCTGCCGGCGCATCTCGCCTTCCTTATCCGGACACGAGCAGGCCCATTCGCGCTCGCATATGCGCGAACCCCGGCGCAGATCGCAGGCGACGCGCATGGGTGCACGATCGATCCGCTCGACGTGCTCGAGCTGCCGCGCGAATCGCTCGATGATGAGGCGCTGCGCAGGTTCTCGCACGGCAACGACGTCGCGTCGACGCTGACCGCGCAACCATCAGGATCCGAAGGACGGCTCGTCCTCGCGATGCATCGCGAGAGGCTCATCGGCATCGCGCGCGTCGTCGATGCGCGCCTCGAACCGGTGCGGGTCATCGCCGCCGCTGGCGAGAACGGATGACGCCGATGCAGATCATCCGCAGCATCGAGGGTTACGACCGCTCCGACGATCTGTTGCTTTCGATCGGCGTTTTTGACGGCGTGCACGCCGGGCATCGAGCCGTGCTCGGCAGCCTCGTCGCACGACGGCGGCCCGGCGAGCTTGCGGCCGCGCTCACCTTCGAGCATCATCCGCAGGCGTTCTTGCATCCCGAAGGCGCTCCCAAGCAGATAACGACGGCCGACGAAAAAGTGAACCTGCTCGCCGGCTGCGGTCTCGATCTCTTGTTAATCTTGCAATTCGACGATCGCATCGCGCAGGTCGACGCAGAGACGTTCCTGCGCGACATACTCGTCGCGCGGCTGCATGTGAAGCAGCTCGTCGTCGGCGACAATTGGCGTTTCGGCAAGGGCCGAGCGGGCGACGTCGCGCTCGCAGAGCGCGTGCTCGAGACGCTCGGGTGCCGCTTCGAGTGCGCGTCGCTCGCACAAGGCGACGGCGAGGCGATCTCGAGCTCGCGCATCCGATCGCTGATCGAAGCGCGGCGCTTCGACGAGGCCGATCGTCTGTTGGGGTCGCCCTATACGGTGCGCGGCATCGTCGAGGCCGGCGCTGGTCGCGGTCACGTGCTCGGCTTCCCGACGGCGAACCTTCGGATCTCCGACGAGAAGCTCGTGCCGCCGGACGGCATCTATTCGGCGGTCGCCCATCACGACGGTATTGACCGCGTCGCGATCGTGAGTATCGGTACGAAGCCTACGTTCGGCGGAACGCAGCGAGCTGTCGAGGCGTATCTGCTCGACTTCGACGGCAGCATATATGGAGAGCAGATCGCCCTGCGGACTTGGCGTCACGTGCGCGATCAGATCCGTTACGACGGGCCGGAGGCGTTGATCCGTCAGATGCGGCTCGACGTCGAATCGGTCCGCAAGGCATGAGGTTCGCGTGACGCAGCTGCATCCGCGCGTCTACGAGCGCGTCGAGCATCTGCCGAAGGACTTCTCGATCGCCGCGCTCGAGCCGATGCCGACGCCAGCCGGCGCCGTCCTCTGTCCGCCGGATCGCTTCGACGTCATCGACGTGAAAAACGCGTTCATGGCCGGCAACGCTGGGAACGTCGACAAAGAACGAGCCCGACGCGAATGGGGCGCGTTGCGCGACGCATTCTCCAGCGCCGGTGCGCGCGTCGAACTGCTCAAACCGCTCGACGCGTGCGAAGATATGGTCTTCTGCGCGAACACGGCGCTGCTCGGCATCGATGCGCAAGGTCAAAAGACGTGCCTACCCGGCCGCATGACCTTCGAATCGCGCCGGCCCGAGGTCGGTGTCATGGTGGCGTGGGCTCGCGCGAACGGATACCGTGTCGTCGACGACTTCGCAGATCCGGGGCTCCGCTTCGAAGGCTCGGGCGATGCGATCTGGCATCCGGGGCGCAGGCTGCTCTGGGGCGGTTACGGATGGCGCACCGACCCGCAGGTGTATGACGGCGTCGCCGCAGCGTTCGGCGTGCCGGTCATCACGCTGGCGTTGACCGATTCGACGTTCTATCATCTCGACACGTGCGTCGTCGCGCTCGATGAACGTACCGTACTCGTCCACGAACCCGCGTTATCCACCGAAGGCGCGGAGCTGGTGCGCCTCGTCTTCGAGCGGGTGATCGAAGTCGACGCGGATGAGGCGCGACGTTTCGCGTGCAACGCGACGCTCCTCGCTCCCGGCGTCGTCGCGATAGATCGGCGCGCGTCATCGACTGCTGCTCGCCTACGCGAGCTCGGCTACGAGGTCGTCGCGCTCGATACCGGCGAGTTCCTCAAGTCCGGCGGGAGCGCGTACTGCATGAAGAACGCCTTCTTCTAAGAAACCGCGACATTCAAAAAGGGAGCGGTCGAGATTTATCTCGACCGCAGACGACCTTGCGACTGAAAGGCCGCGGCGGTCGAGCTGAAGCTCGACCGCTCCCATTTCTTCCCAAATGATAGACCGTGGCGGTCGAGATAAATCTCGACCGCTCCCCGAAACTATGAGAAAGAGCGGCCGACCGTTACGGTCGACCGCTCGTCGGGTCATGTCGTCGGTTCGTCTACGTTAGTGCTGGAACTTGAGCGCCTGCTCGAGCTCCGTGCGCGCGGCCTGGAGCGCGGCCATCGCCTTCACGCGGAATCCGCCGTAGTCGTGCGCGTCTCGTCCGAGGGCATCGATCGCCTGCTCGAGGTTCTGCCGCGCATTCGCGAGGCTTTGGTTGCTCTGATGCTGGTCGATCTGGCCCATCGACGTGTTGTTAATCGTCACCGGCGAGACCGGCATCGTGTTCTGGACCCGCGAGTCGCCCGGATGCGATTTGTCGAAGTTGAGCGCGTCCAGGATGTCGTTGTGCGCGGTCTGCAGGTCGTTGATCGCCGCGACGCGGTGTCCGCCGTAGTCGTTGCGGTCGCTCTGCAGGTTCGAGATCGCCGTGTTGACGTGCTCGTTGACGAAGCTCAGGTTCGCGTTGCTCACACCCTCGCCCGTGCCGCCGTTGCGGACGCCCGGGTTGTGGATGAAGTCGAGTGCCGCGTCAAGCTCCTGGCGAGCCTGTTGCAGCTTCTCCATCGCGCGGGACTTGAAGCCGCCGTAATCGGTGCGATCCTGGTTGAGCGCGTCGATAGCCGACTCGACGTGGCTGCGCACATCCATGATGTTCTCGCTGCTGCCGCGCTGGTTGCGGATGTCGTGGTCACCGTTGCCGTTGCCGCCGTTGCCGCCGTTCGAGGGGACAACAGGCACCGGGTTCACGACGCCGTTCGGCGTCACCGGAACCGGGCTGCCGTTGCCGCTATTGCCGCCGTTGCGGCCGCCGCGAGCGGCGAGCGCTTGATCGAGGAACTGTCGCGCGACACCGAGGTCATCGCGAGCCGCTTCTTTGTGGCCGCCGTAGTCGCTGGCATCGCGCTGCAGGCCGTCGATCGCTATTTCGATATGCCGGCGCGCAAGGCGGATGTTCTGGTTGCTCTGCTGTTGGTCTCGCTTTTGGACTTGCGGAGGCTGCGAGGCGACCGGTCGCGGCGCCACGGGCATCGCCATCGCGGCCCCGGCGCTCACGACGATCGCTGCGAGCGTCGCCGCTGTCACCATCATCTTCATTTGGTTCATTCTCTCCCTTGGCAATTCTGCCGATGATTGCGGGGAGTGGTCTCACAGGCGGACTCACTGCCCTTCGAGTGTTTCAACGACGACTCGAGCTCAAAGGTCATGGTGCCCGATGAGAGACGGGTTAATTCCATACGCGATAGCACGTCCCGCTGGGTTATACAGGCGACTCGATTAGCGGCTAAGCTAAATGCCGCGTGAACCAGTCGACGATCGCCTCGAGGCGCGCAACGCGCAGCCGAGGTGGGCCGACCCTCGAGAGTCCGTGATCCGCTCCGGAAAAACGCAGCAGTTCGACGTCGGCTCCGCGCCGCTTCAACGCGGTGAACAACTGCTCCGATTGCTCGATCGGACACCGATAGTCGTTCTCGGAATGGATGAGCAGGATCGGGATCGAGATAGCGTCGGCGTACGTGAGCGGCGAGCACCGCTTGTACACATCTTCGATCTCCGAGGGTTTGCCGCCGAGCTCGCTCTCGAGCATCCGCCCGACTTCCGACGTGCCCCAGAGCGTGAGGAGATTCGTCGCCGGACGCATCGCGATCGCGGCCTTGAACCGGTCGCTGTGGCTCGCCATCCACGCGCTGAGGTAGCCGCCGTAACTACCGCCCGCGACGCCGAGCTTCTTGGCGTCGATACCGCCTTGCGCGAGGGCCGCGTCGAGCGCGTCCATGCAGTCGTCGAATGCCGGAGCAGCCCAATCGCCTTTGATCGCGGCGCCGAACGCGTCGCCGTAGCTCTGGCTCCCGCGCGGATTGCAGAAGACGACGTCGATACCGGCGGCAGCGAGAAGATGGAACTCGAAGAAGAACGCATCGCCGTACGCGGCATGCGGACCGCCGTGGATCTGAAGGACGAGCGGTCGCGGCGCGTCGCCCGCCCCGTGAAGGTGCCAACCCTCGATCGGCCCGGAACGTGCAGGTGCGGTGAATCGGGCGGCCGTCTCCAAGCGCTTTCCCTTACGCCACGCCTCCGTCTCGTGCGTGACCCGATGCCAACCGGACCCATCGAGCGACGCTTCGTAGATCTCGTTGGGAGTCGAGGTGTCCGACGCGGTCGCGACAAGCGTGTTTCGAGCGACGGAGAATTCGGCGATCGTCTGCGACCGCGGCGTGATCCGCTCCGCACCGGCAGTGCCGACGCGATAGACGCCCGCGCTGCCGTGACTCGAACCGAGAACGAGCGCGCTGCCATCGTCGAAGACGACCGGGGCCGACGCCGCGGCGCTCGCATCGAAATCGTTGAGCACGTGATTGCCGCAGATCCAATCCGATCCCGCGGTGAGACATCGGGCACCGCTGCCGTCGGATCCGACAGTGTATAGACGGAGCGGCGCGACGGCATACCCCGCTGGATCTTCGAAGCCGACGAAATAGATGCGCGATCCGTTCGGATGCCAAGCGGGCGCTTCGATCGCTCCGCCAAGATCGAGGATCTTCCGAAGCGTTGAGCCTGGCGCAGCGCCGACGATCCACAGCTCAGTGCGCCAAAGGCTGTCGGCATCGCGGCGATGCTCGCCGACGTACGCGATCGACGCACTGTCCGGCGACCACGCCGGGCTGCCGATCCATCCAGTTCCGTCAGTCACGAGTTTCGCGGAGCCGGCAGCTAAGTCGATGAGCCACAACTGCGGCAGGTCATCGAGGAACCCGACGCCGTCGGCGCGATAGCGCAAGCGATCGATGCGCCGCCATCCTCGTCGCGCGACCTCGCGCCGCCCTGCGTCGGGCGTCGCGATCGCCGCGATCATCCGGCCGTCGGGTGAGAACGATGCGGATTGGACCGCGCCGTCGATCGTGGGCGCAGGATACGGCTCGCCGCCGTCCGCCTCCATGAGCCATATCTGGCGGCTGTCGCCGCGATCGCTGATGAAGAGCAGACGATCGCCGCCCGGTGACCACCGCGGCTGAAGGTCGCGCGCGGTTCCGCGCGTGTAGATGCGCGAGCCGCTTTCGCCGCGCAGGGCAGCGACGCGGATGCTTCCGACGTAACCGTCGTCTTCGCGGTCCATCGTCGTCACGACGTACGCAACCGACGTGCCGTCAGGATGCACGGACACGCCGGTCACGACGGGTAAAGAATACAGATCCTCAGGGCTGATGCTGGATCGCGCGTCGGCCAAAACGAAAACTCCACCCACGTATGACGACTACGAGCCGCGCGGTTTCGCCCGGAATCTGTGCGCCCCTCCTCTGCAGCACCCTCAAGCCAGACCGCGGCGGTCGAGATAAATCTCGACCGCTCCCCCAGAGAATCGAGTGAAGGGCGTGCGGTTCGGTGATGGAAGCGAGGCACCGTGGCATTCGAAAGACGGCGCGATGGTTTCACGATCACGACCGATCCACAGGCCTTCGATATCGATGCGATCCACGAATTCCTGAGCGAAAAGGCCTACTGGTGCCGGGGTGTCCCTCGGCCGGCCTTGGAAAAGGCGATCGAGCGGTCGCTGTGCTTCGGATTGATCGAAGGACCGAGGCAGATCGGGTTCGCGCGGATGGTGACCGACGGCGCGACGTTCGCGTGGCTTTGCGACGTCTACGTGATCGAAAGCCACCGCGGGCGTGGGCTTGGCGACTGGCTCATCGCGTCGGCCCTCGAACACCCGGATCTGCAAGGTCTGCGCCGGATCGTGCTGGCGACGCGCGACGCCCACGCGCTGTACCGCCGCAACGGTTTCGAGGCGCTGCCGATGCCCGAGCGCTGGATGGCCATCGCGAAGCCAGACATCTACGCGAAGGCTGCGAGCGGGTCGTGACCTCCGACAAGCTGTGGTCGTTCGCGATCGTGCTCGCAGCTGTCGCCGGCGCCATCGCGATCCTGGCGGTCTTCGCGCACGACTACCCGTTGACGCCAGCGACCGTGCCGACGCATTTCGGCGTGACCGGCGCCCCCGATGTGTACGGTCCACGCTCGACGTTCGTGATATTCCCGGTGCTTGGCGGTGTGTTAGCCGCGCTCGCCGTCATCGTCTGGGCGTTCGGAGCTCCTTCGCGGCAAGGACAGCGCTCGGTGCCGCCGATCTTGCCCGCGATCGCCGTTCTCATATTCGCCGAGACGACGTGGATGATGTTCTTCGTCGAGATCGGGAGCTTCGGGGTCGCCCTCGGGCACGCCACCGGTCTCGGGTCAGGCGTGTTCGTCGGCGTCGCCATCGTGCTTGCGACCGCGCTCGTCTTGCTCGCCGTCACTCTACTCGCCGTCCGCCCCCCGAACTGAAAGGATACGACTTCCGAGATGACCGTATTGATATTCTTCCACGTGCTCGCGATGTTCATCGCTTTCGCGCTGACGACAGGCACGGGGATCTTCATGGCTCAGACTCTCGAAACGGACGACGTCAACGTCGTCCGCTCCGCGACGCGCGTCAACCGCCGCCTCAGCATGATCGGCGGCATCTCGCTTTTCATCGGGCTCATCTTGGGATTCGCGATCGCGGGCCAAGCCGGCTTCTCGATGACGTCGACGTGGCTTATCGTCACCTACGTCTGCGTCGTGATCCTCTTGGCGCTCGCGTTCGGCGTCCTCAACCCATTCATCGCCCGCTTGTCGGCGGCGGCGGAGGCGTCGGTCCCACAAGCGTCACCCGAGCTCAAAGCGCTGCTCGCGAGTCCGACGCCGAGGGTCGCAGGACCGCTCGCCGGACTCATGTGGATCACGATCATCGCGATGATGGTGCTGAAGCCGTAACTGGGGCCGCCGCAGGCTCGGGGCTCCCGAGGCACGCGGCGACGGTCTCGGCGTAGAAATTCGCCTGATGCGTCAGTATGTCGGGAACGAGCGGAAAGCGCGGGTCGTGGCGCGTCGCACCGAAGCGATACGAGCCGCGGCCGTCGCTCGCCAATAGCCTGCGCTTGACCATCGCGGCCAACGCGTCGTCCACTTTCTCTGCGACCCGCGGCGGCAGCTCCGGATCGATGAACGCGTTCGGCGGAACAACATCGAGGATCGATCGCACGCCGTCGAGGGCGGCGTCGCGTGTGAACGCATCGTCTCCATCGCGCGACATCAGCCACGTCGCGAGGAGTTGGCTGAGCGTGACCGGGCGCGCGGACGCGAGCGACGCGCGCAAATCGTCGGGATAGACGGGCTTCACGACGCGATAGAGCAGCGAGAGACGTCCGCCCGCGAAGACATCGTAGCTGAGCGCGAGCAGGTAGTTCTCGCCGAGGTTCACGACGCGGGAAAACGCGGTGCGAAAACGGTTGAGCTTTCCGTCTCTCGTGTACTTCCCTTCGGCCGTCAGGTAGAGCGTGCCGCCGGCGCGCAAAACGCCCTCGATGCGCGCGAGATCGTTCTCCGTCTGCACCCGCGTCTGTTCGATGAGCTCCGTCCGATACGGTTCGTTCATGGTCGCGACCGAGACGTATTCGTCTTGCGCCAGGAGCGGCCGCCCGATAAGCGACTTGAGCGTTTTCGCGTCGCGCAGCGCATGCCGTGCACGCGATGAGAAGACCGTGTCGAGCGGCAGATCGCCGTGCGTCTTATAGACGGCGTAAGCGAGGCTTGCGACGGCGCGGCGCCGCAACTCGTTCTCGATCGGCAAGACGCCGAGCATTTGGTACATCCATGCCCAGTCGATGAGATCGACAAGCCAGCGGATGGCCGCAAAGCGAACTTCCATGAAACCCGGCTCGAAGATCCGCCGCGACCCGGCCATGTAGATCGGGCGCGACCACGGCCCCTGGACGGCGAGGCGCATGATGAGCGCGGTCGTGTCGAGATCGTGCTGATGGTTGCTGACGAGCAGGGTCGCGCCGCGACGGCGCGGCAGACGGCCCCAACCACGGATGCGGTAGGCGGCCATGTAGTACGGCGTTATGAGCATCATCGCGAATGCTTGGAGCGGTCCGCCCGAAGGCGGCAGGCGCAAAGCGCGATCGGCAGCGCCGGCTCGCCGGCCGGTGAACAGCAGGATGGCGGACCCCAATAAGAAGGAAGCGCCGGCAGCGACGAACAGCGTCCGATAGCCGAGCGACAGATCGGAGCCGAAGCCGCTGATGATCCACTTGCCCGCTTGCGGCGCGATGATCGCCGGCAGGTTCGCCGCGATGCCCCACACGCCGAGGTCGCGCGCGACGTTGCCGAGCGCCGGCACCGAGTCGATCGCAAGGGCCCAGCCGGTCGACACGATCGCGCCGTACCCGAAGCCGAACAGCACGGCGAAGAGCAAGATGTAGCGCAGATTCGGTTCGGCCGCGAAACCGATCGCGGCGAGCGCCATCGGAATACCGGCGAGCGCGACGACGACCTTTCGCGGGATCCGGTCGGAGACATACCCCATAGCGATGCTCGAGACGATCGCTCCGACGAGCGTCATGACGCCGGCGAGCGACGTGCCGGTCGATGCGTCTTTCACCTTGAGCACGTCGCTGAAGAAGAAGAGGACGAACGTGCCGAGGAGCGCGAGCCCGAAGTTCGTCCAAAAGCGCGACGTGAAGACGAGCGAGAAGTTACGCCAGTCGGAGACGTGGACATGTTCGCCTTCGACGTACGGGCCCTCGGGCACCCAGAGCACCGTGAGCGAGCCCGCGACGACGACGGCGGCGGCGATGTAGAGGACCGTATCGGTTCCGCTCGCCCCGGCGATGCCGGCGACGGCAAGACCGGCGATCGAGCCGACGAGCACGCCGACTCCCTGATACCCGCTCGCCGCGCCCCACAGTTCGCGCGGCACGACTTCAGGTATGAGCGCAGAGTAGGCGGCTTGGCTCGCGTTTTGCCCGATCGTCGCGACGACGACCGCGGCCGTGAACGCGGCAGTGTCCGGAGCGAAGACCATCCACACCAAACCGGCCGCGTTGACGAGCGCGCCGAGGAGGATGACGGGTCGCCGAGGCCTGCCGCCGCGATGCAGCCGGTCGGAGATCTCGCCCGCGATCGGCGGCACGACCATCGAGATGAACGCGACGAGGCTCGCGAGCATCGCGTACGTGCGGAGGTGGTCGACGCCGCGGAGATGGAGGAGCATCGCGGGGATGGCGATCGTCAGCAGCGCCGCGTTCTGGAAATTCAGCGGGATCCAATACGCGTTGAGGAGCGCCTGCTCGGCGGGCTTACGCATGCCGGTCGCGCGTCAGCCGGACGTAGATGACGGGGACGAGCAGCAGCGTCAGCAGCAGCGAGCTGAGCAGGCCGCCGATGACGACGATACCGAGCGACTTGCGCGCCGCGACCGCCGGATCGAGTCCGAGCGCGAGCGGGAGCATGCCGAAGATCATCGCCGCGGTCGTCATGATGATCGGGCGGAATCGGACGCGGGCGCTTTCTTTGATCGCGCTCAGCGCGTCCGCGCCGGCGGCGTGCGCCCGGTTCGCGAAGTCGACGAGCAGGATGCCGTTCTTCGTCACGAGGCCGATGAGCAAGACCGTGCCGATGAGCGAGAACGCGTTGAGCGTCTCGTGCGTCAGCGCGAGCGCGCCGACCGCGCCGACGACGGCGAGCGGCACCGAGAACATGATGATGAACGGCGAGACGAACGAGTCGTAGAGCGCGGCCATCAAGAGGAACACGAGGACGAGACCGAGGCCGATCGCGGTCGCCATGCCGCGCTTCGCGTCGGACAGGAAGGCCTGATCGCCCTGCGAGTTCGGCACGACGCTGACGCCGGGCCGCAGGTGGAGCGCGGCGACGCGCCGGTCGAAATCCGATTGGACGTTCGACAGCGCCGCGCCCGGCGCGAGGTTCGCGGTGAGGTGGACGACGGTGCGCCGGTCGACGCGGTCGATCGCACGTGGTGCGAGCACCGGCGTCAATTTCGCGAAGTCGCCGACCTTGACTGTTCCGCCGGTCGCCGACCGGACCGCGATCGCCTTGAGGCCGCCCGAACTGCGTTGCTCCGACGCCGGATACTCGACGTCGACTTCTTTGAGGCCGTCAGGCGTCTCGAATTGCAACGCGCGGAACCCGCCGAACGCGGACCGGATGGCGCCGGCGGCCGCGTTGACGTCGACGCCGAGGCGGCGCGCCTTGTCGCGATCGAACGAGACCTCGAGCTGCGGTGCGAGACTGCCGGCCGAGTCGTACGGATTCGTGACGCCCTGCGTCGCGGCGAGCGCGCGGAAAATCGGGAGCGCGTCCGTCGCCGGATCGCCGCGCGTGTCGGAGACGACGTAGTCGATCGGCTGCGACGTGCCGCCCTGGACGTTCGTCGAAGGGATGACGACCGGGTTGCCGGCGGGCGCGAGGCGTTTTGCGACGTCACCGATCCACGTCACCCAGTAATCCGTGTCGTGGACGCGATCGGCTTTGAGATGGATGTCGACTTGACCGACGGCTCCGTCGACGAGATATGCGCCCTCGGGCGATTGGCTCGCGCCCGCGATCGCATACTCCGATCGGACGTCCGGTATCTGGTCGACTTCGCGTTCGATCGCGCGGACGGCGTCCTCGGTGACGCGCAGCGGCGTTCCGCCGGCGAAGTCCAATCGGACGAATATCTCGCCGCGGTCTTGCGCGGGGACGAAGTCGAAGCCGACGACGCCGAGCGGCCAGATGAGCGCGATCGCACCGCCGAGCGTCGCAAGCGACACGACGCCGACGATCCATGGATGGTCGAGCGCCCAGACGAGCGCGCGCTGCGAGTACCATTCGCGCACCCTGTCGAAGCCGCGCGCGAACGCGTCGGCGAACGACATGCCACGCTTGCTCGACTTGAGCGACCAGTTGCCCGCCAGGGCGGGCGTGATCGTGAACGAGACGAGCAGCGACGCGAGCGTCGACGCGACGACGACGAGCGCGAACTCGATGAGGAAGCGCCCGACGATCCCGGGCAAGTACGCGATCGGGGCGAACACGACGACGTCGACGAGCGTGATGACGATCGCCGCAAGACCGATCTCGAGCCGTCCGAGGATCGCGGCCTCGATGGGTTCCTCGCCCGCTTCGCGATGGCGCTCGGAGTTCTCGAGCACGACGATCGAGTCGTCGACGAGGATGCCGGTGATGAGCGTCATCGAGAGCAGCGAAACCGTGTCGATGGAAAAGCCGAGCACTGACATCGCGACGAGCGCGACGCAGAGCGACGTCGGTATCGCGATGAGCACCGCCGCCGCGTTGCGCCACGACCGCAGGAAGAGCAGCATGACGATGGCGACGAGCGCGATCGCCTCGGCGAGCGTTCGCAGGACGCCGTCGAGCTGATCCGCGGTGTACTGCGACGTGTCGTCGAGGACGTCGAACGTGACGCCTGGGAATTGCTGACGCAGACTCGGCAGATCGGCGATGACGGCCTTGGCGGCGTCGACCTCGCTCGCTTGCGTCGCTTTTTGCACGTGCAGGACGTAGCCGGGATCACCGCCGACGTACGAAGCGATGCGGACGGGCGCGCCGGCGTCGCGGACCGTCGCGACATCGGAGACGCGGACGATCGAAGGACCGCCTATGATCGGCAATCGTGCGACCTCGGAACGCGCGCTGAGATCGGCGCGGATGTCGATGCCCGTTTCGCTCTTGTTGCCGCCGATGATGCCGCCGGCGCCCGCGACGCTGCCGCTCGCGATCGCCGCCCCGACGTCGTCGATGGTGAGGTTCTTATCCGAGAGCTTCTTCGGATCGACCGCGACTTCGATCGCGGGCGTGACGAGGCCGCGAACTTGTACGTAACCGACGGCGGTCAGCTGCTCGATAGCGGGGACGATGCCGTCGGCGATGTCCGCGCTCAGCTGCGCGGGCGACAGCGTCTTCGACGAGACGTCGATCTGCACGACGTCGGCAGCGCCGGGATCGAAATCTTCGACCGACGGCGGCGGCAGGTCGGAAGGGAGCTGCGCTTGCGCGGCTTGGACGCGGCGCTGGACTTCGAGGATGTCGTCGGCGCTGCTCGACTTGAGATCGAAGACCGCCTGGATCGTCGCGAAACCTTGCTGGATCGTGCTTTGGAGATGCTCGAGGTGCGGAGCGCCGGCGATCTGATCTTCGATCGGACGGACGATGCCGTCGCGCATCTCGGCGGGCGATGCGGCCGGATAGAAGATGATGACGTCTGCGAGCGGCGGCACGATATCCGGCAGCTCTTGCACGCGCATCGAGTATGCGGCGAGGCCGCCGCCGATCGCCGCGAGGGCGACGAGGACCGCGGCCAGCGTCGGCCGCGTGACGAAGAGTTTTGTGATCAAAAGGTCAGAGCTTGACCTCGACGTCGAAGTAGAGGTTCGCCGGCGACGGCTGCGCTTGTTGCTCGATGCCGTACGGGAATTGGACGACCCGTTGGATCGTGTCGCCGGGGTTGAAGATGTTGCCGACCGGCGGTATGTGACCGGGCAGGACGTCGTATCCGCACAAGTGGTTGTTCGTCACCGTCCACGGCTCGCTGTCGCCGCCGAAGCACCTGAGTATCGCATTGACGGCGGTGAGACGCAGCGTCGTCTGCGGCGTCGCCCGGTACGAGACTTGGAAGTTGACGGTCAGCTGCGACGGTTGGCGGAACGCGCCCGGCGTGTCGAAGTTGCCTGTCACCTGATCGGGAATGAAGATCGTGTTCGTGCACGTCGTCGCATCGTACGGTTGGCCGCTGCCGCCGAACGGGTAGCGCTTGTCGCCGGTCACCGATCCGCTCGGGAGCGGCTGGCAGGTCGCTGGGTCGACGCCGATCTGCTGCTCGGGTCCGCCGTAGCGCGGTCCGGCGAGCAGTTCGACGAGCGGGGTGAACGACCACTTGTCGTGGCGATACGTGGCGGCGAACGACGTATAGTCCGGAACGCCGTAACTCGCGACGGTCAGCTGGAGGCCGGTCGGGATCACGTCGAACGTCGGATACGACCCGAACGGATCGAGCAGCGGTCGGACCGGTGCGTTGAAGTACGGGTTCGCGACGCCGTTCGACTCGGTCGGCATCGCGTTCGCGCCGCCGAAGACGCCGCAGAGGCTGCCCGGATCCGTCGACGGATTCTTGCCGGCGCACGCCGAGGTGTACGAGTTGTATTGCTGGATCGCGGCGTTGACGCCCGAGAGCAGCGTCGAGCCGTTCGGCAGCGCGACGTACTCGATGCGGCTATGCGTGTACGTGTACGCGAGCTGCCACGACAAACCGTTGGCGTCCGGGGAGCCCTTCGTCAGCATGAACTCCGCGCCGAAGCTCGTCTGCCGGCCGGCGTTGATGTCGGTCGTCGTGCCGAACGTCGGATCGATGAAGAACGACTGGACCTGGTCGCGCGTGCGCCGGTAGAACGGCGTCAGCTTGAACGCGACGTCGCTGCCGTTGAAGCGATGTTCCCACGAGAAGTCGGCGTTGTACGATACCGGCGGACGCAGGTCGCGCACCGGCGTCGTCTGACCGAGGGCGAAGAAGTGCGGACCGATGAAGTCCGGCAAGTCTTGTTGAAGCGCGTCGTTCTCGATCGCGCGCGTCGCCGGCGCCTGTGCGTAGACGCCCCACGACGCGCGGAACACGTCGTCGTCGCCGGCGTCGAACGTCGCACCGAGGCGCGGCTGGAAAACGCTGTGGCTCGTCGATGCGCCGGCGGCGGATGCGTTCGTCAGATGCGCCTGCACCCAACCTGGCCCGAGTATGCCGTCGAGCGTGCTGCACGGCGTTCCCACGGGCAAGCCGAGGAGCGTCTCGTCGATGGGGTTTCCGCCGTTGAAGCCCTTGTTCGCGCACATGACCGCGTTCCATGAATTGAACCAGAACGCGCGCGCTGCACCGCCGGCCGTCGACGGGATGTCGAACGCGAAGTGATCGAAGCGGATACCGGCATTGATGTTGAGGCGGTCGGTCGGCCTATATTGATCTTCGATCGAGAACGACGTGAAGCGCGGCGTCACGGAATTGCTCGGGCCGTTCGCGCCGTTCTCGACCGCGAGCCACTCGAAGCCCGGAGGCGGCGGCGCGAATGGTAGGCCGTACGATAGGAAGCATGCGCCGCCACCCGTGAACCCGTTGCACAGCGGGATGCCGCCGTTGAGGACGAAGGCGGTGGTCGGTTCGCACGAGACCGGTTGGAGCGCCGAGTTATAACAGACGCCGCTTGTCGGCGCGCTCTGGCTGACGAGCGGGGCGAAGTATGACTGCGGGCTCAGCGGGTTCGCATTCGCCATCTGGCCGTTGTTGAAGAAGACGTTGTTCGACGACGAGTACGAGACTTGCACGTCGAACAGGTGGTACGCGTTCATCTGGTCGACGTAATTCGCCGAGTAGCCGTGCGTGTGCGTCCACAGCTCGAAGTCGGGCGACGTCGAGATGAAGAACTGGTCGTTGCCGTTCGGGCTATGGATGAACTCATTCGAGTAGTAGTCGTAGCCGTACACGCGCGCGTACGCGTTGGTGCCGAACGTGTGCTTGTACTCGACCTTGACGATGCTCTGTCCGTTTTCGGTCACGTCACGTTGGTTCGCGGGCACGAAGCCGTCGATGCCTGCCTGATCCTCGCTCGGGAAAAGATACGGCACGACGCTGTCGATCGCGCCGCCGGGTGTTCCCGATACGCTGCCGAGCAGCGGACCGTCGTATTGGAAGCCGCTTGCGAAGAGCGGGTAGCCGGCGCCGGGGATGAGCGAGTGGAATCCGCCCGCCGCGCCGTCGATGCCGTTCCAGAACGGTGCGCCGCCCCAATCACTGTACGACGAGTACGTGTACGTGGTGATTTGCGACGTGTCGTAAAGCAACTGGATGTCGTCGTGATCGCTGCTGTTGCGCCGCGGCACGAGGAAGTGGAAGTTGGCGATGTTCTCGCGGTCGCCGAGCGAGGCGTTCTTGCCCATGTTGTACGGGCCGAGGACGTAGCCGCCGGGACCGGCCGGAAAGGCTTGGAAGAACGCGTGATTCGCGTAGCAACCCGCGAAATTCGACGGGTTCGACGACGTGAAGCAATTGGGGCCGCCGCCGATGTCGAACGGCATGCCGAACTCGTTTGAGATCGCTGCGCCGTTGTTCTGATCGAAGTATCGGAACGACTGATTGTAGCCGCCGAACGCCGCGTAGTAGGAGAAGCGTTTATCGGGCGTCGCGCCGCCGGCTTCGAGGTTTAGCTTATTGAAGTAGGCGGGGGCGCCGATGCCGGCGTCGAGACCCGCGAATCCAGGATACGTCCCTTGTTTGACGACCTGATTGATGTAGCCCGAAAGTCCTTGCGATTCCGCGTTCGCCGGCGCGCCGCCGGTATAGACGTCGAGCGCTGCGACTCCCATGTCTGAGAGATTCATCGTCGGGATGTGATCGAATGCGCGATTGATCGGCACGCCGTCGAACTCGTATCCGATCTCTGTGAAGTCGCCGCCGCGTACGAACACGGGTTGGTTCCAGCCGCTCTGACCGCTCGGCACGAACGTTCCGGGCAGCGACGCGATCGCCGAATATGCGCTCTCGAGATCGCCGCCACCGCCGAGCGAATTGAAGACCGGTTGGTCGCTTCCACGGATGTTGTAAACGTCTTGAACGGTGCTCGGCCTCAGAAGGCTCGGCCTCGCGGTGACGATCACCGGGGTCAAGAGCTTGGGCAGCTTCGGTGTGACGAGCCGTACTGTGACCGCGTTGTCCGCGACGACGGTTACGCCCGGCTGCATGATGGACTGGTAGCCATCCTTTGAGGCGGTGATTGCATACGTATCAGGCGGCAGATCGACGAAAGCGAAAGCGCCCTGGGCATCTGTGGTCGTCGACTCCGACGTCGTCGGCGATGCCACGGTCACTTTGGCGCCGCTCAGGGGTGTATCTGTGCCGGTCAGCACGTAGCCGGATATCGTGCCGGTCGTGCCCGCGAGAGCGGGTTGCGCTAGCGCGAAAGCCGCGATCGTGACGATCGCGACGGCGATGGAAGCGCTGATGCTCCGGTAGATCGATGGGGAAGACGGCATAGTTGAAATCGTCCTCTCGGTATCGGCTGCCCACGCGCAAGACCGCTCCGGCGAGCAGGAGAGGCTCGTCGGACGACCACCAATTTGAACAGGAACGGGTTATCGCGCATGTAGGCCAACGCCTGCCCGCTAAGCCCGTCAGGTGTTCACGACCTCGATTTTGGAGGCGTCGTCCACGCTCGGGTCCCCGGGAGGGCTTTTCGAAGCGTCCGCGCTACATGGACGGCTACGCTCTCGTCGAGCGTTTAGGAGGATTGCTCGTGAACGATTTCAGGCAATTCCTGCTTCGCGGTAACGTCGTCGATCTCGCGGTCGGCGTTGTCATGGGCGTCGCCTTCGGAACAGTCGTCACCGCGCTCGTCAAGGATTTTATCACGCCGCTCATCGCAGCGATATTCGGCAAGCCCGATTTCTCGGCGATCAGCTTCACGGTCAGCGGAAGCACGTTCGCCGTCGGCGACTTCATCAATGCGGTCGTCGCATTCGTCCTCGTTGCGCTCGCCGTGTTCTTCTTCGTGGTGAAGCCCGTCAATTTCTTGATGTCGCGCGCGCGTCGCGAGCCCCCCGCCGATCCGACGACGACGAAGTGCCCGGAGTGCCTGAGCGAGATCCCGATCGGCGCGAAGCGCTGCGCGTTCTGCACGACGGCGATCCCCGCCGGCGCAAAATAAGGGGAGCGATCGACCTTCACACGCGAAAAGGGAGCGGTCGAGATTTATCTCGACCGCCGCGGCCTTACTTCATGGGCAATTCCTTAGAACCTCAACGATAGACAACTGAGTCCGCCGTTCATCTTTTCGAATTCGGACATCTCGAGCTCGACGACGTCGAGACGGCGCCCTTTGAGCTTGGCCGTGACTCGCGAAAATCCGGCGGCGACGAGAACGCGGCCATTGATCTCGACGCAGTTCGCGGCGTAGGTGTCATCTTCATCGAGATAGATCGCTGGCTCGCCTGATAATGCGGTGAGTTCCCGCGCGACGGGAGCGACGACGAACACGCCGTCGACGAACGCGATCGCGCTCTTCAGGTGAAGCAGCCCGCGTGCGGATCGGATGTCGACCTTCACCATGCGCTTGCCGATCGACTTAAGCAGCCGTCCTAATTGATCGGCGCCGGCTTCATTCGTGCGATCGGAAATGCCGACAAAGTATCGGTCGCCCGCTTCGCACACGTCGCCCCCGTCGAGCGTTCCCGGGGCTGCGATCGCGTCGTAGCGCTCGAAGAGGGCAGCGATCTTATCCCGGATGAGTCCGACTTCGTCACGCCGGCTCGGCGCGCCCGGCCGCGTCAGCATCGGATGTCCGTCGACGATCACGGCGACGTCCTCGACGAAAGTCGCGTCCGGAAATGCGTCGGAAGGCGGCAATTCCATGACCTCGACACCGCAGTGACGGAGCGCATCGCGATACGCAGCATGCTGCGCACGCGCTACCGAGAGATCGGGAGCGCCTTTGGTCGCGGACGTCAAGCCCTTCGCGAACGTCGGACCTGGAGGGCGTACGATCGCCCGAGTGAATGTCGGCACGCGGCGCCTGTTCTGATGAGACGCCGGCAGAACCCGCCCGGATACCTTCGACGGCCGCGGCGGTCGAGATGAATCTCGACCGCTCCCTTTCCTTCTTGGCGGGGCCGCGGCGGTCGAGCTGAAGCTCGACCGCTACGTTATCGGGTGCGAGCCGAAGGTCAGGCTGCTCGGCGTTCCTCGCGATCCAGCGCGACGAGATGCTCGTTCATGTCGACGAGAACCCAGGAGTTCGCAGCCTTCCGATTCGCGGGTCCGACGTGCCGCTCGAAGTGGGCGGCGAGTTCTTCGTCGGTCACGCCGCGGTTGATGAGCTCGAGGAATTCGTCCTCTGGAACGCCCGCGCGAGCGAGGAAGCCCTTGTCCATCGGGCAGAGCGAGATATAATCGCCAAGCATACCCACTCGCTTGGCGCGCGCCTTATCGGCCGCACGCCCGAGCCATGCAAAGCCGGCGAGCGTATCGCTCCCGCTTCGCGGCACGTCCCTACGAAGGTCGAGCGCCTTGGCGTTGTTCGATTGATGCATCAGAAAAAAATCCTCCTCACCAATCATACCCGGATATGTGTCGCGTGATTCGGAACGGGACGCATCTCGTGCTGACGCGGATGCGTCACGCCCGGCAGGATTGTGCGGCTACTTAGCCGAGCTGTCGGGCTCCATGACGCCGAATTCGTTGCCTTCGGTGTCTTTGCACGTCGCGAACCATCCGACTCCCGGGATCGGGCCCTTCGGACGCATGATCGTGCCGCCATTAGCGGTGACGCTCTTCAGCGCGTCGTCAATTGATCCGACGCCGATCGTATTCGAGTTCGTCGCGCCTTCGGACCGGCGAGACATCCCGCCGTCTATACCACGCTCGGGATCGATGCCCGTCGTGATGACCCAATACTCGAACGGTCCCTGCCACTTGTCGAACTTCCACCCGAAGGCTTTCGAGTAGAACTTGATGGCCCGGTCCGGATCGTCGGCGGAGAGATCGAAATGCACGGGACGTGGCATGGCGTTGCCGCTCCTTTCTTCGTGAAGGGCCGACCCGTTTATCCCTGGGTCGGCAGGTGCCTTTCACGTATCCGATCGCCGTCGTTTTTCTCGGTTGACATCGCCTCGCAGCTGCGATAAACTGTTTACTACATGGTTAACTATAACCGAGCATCGAAGCGCCTCGATGTCGTCTTCTCAGCCTTGTCCGACCCGACGCGGCGCGCGATCGTCATCCGGCTGGCACGCGGCAGCGCGACGGTCGGAGAACTCGCGGCACCGTTCCGCATGACACTGCCGGCGGTCACGAAGCACATCAAGGTGCTCGAGCGGGCCGGACTTCTGTCGCGCCAAATCGATGGGCGTCTGCACCGGTGCCGCCTTTCGGGGGAGCCGATGGCAGAAGCGAGCGCGTGGATCGAGCGTCATCGGACGTTTTGGGCGTCGCAGCTCGATTCGCTGTCAGACTATTTCGAAAGTCGCGCATCCAAGCGCACGGCCCGTCGCGATGGCGGCTTGCGTCGCCCGAAGGGAGCTCGCAAATGACGCAATCCACACAAGCGGCGACGTCGCTCACGATGACCCGCCGCATCAAAGGCAACCGCGAGGACGTGTTCGCGGCGTGGACCGATCCCGAGATCTTCAGGCGCTGGTGGGGGCCGCCCGGAACGACGACGACTGCGGCCGAGATCGACGCTCGAGTTGGCGGCGCATACCGAGTCACCATGCGCCTCCCAGACGGTGAAATCGTCTATCTCAGTGGGAAGTTCTTGGAAGTCGAGCGACCGACGAAACTCGTCTATACGTGGGCGTGGGAGGAAGACGACGGAATCGGACACGAGTCCCGTGTCACTATCACGTTCGCCTCGGCAGGCGAAGAGACCGACGTCACCTTGCTCCACGAGCAGCTCGCGAGCGAAGAGAGCCGCGATCGCCACGCTCACGGCTGGATCGGCTGCTTCGATAACCTCACGAAGATGTTCAGCGGAAAGGAAGCATGACGACCATGGCGCGCGCGCGAGCCAACGATCGCAAGGCTCGGTCGAAGAAGCTCATCAAAGAAGAGATCGGGTTGACGCAGCAGCTCGAGAGAGTCGCCGCTAAGCGGCGCTCTCTGCCGCCGGGCGAGCCGGTCAAGGAAGATTACGTCTTCGACGAGGGCGCTGGCCGTAAGGTTAAGCTGTCGCAACTCTTCAAGGGCGGCAAAAACGAGCTGCTCATCTACCATTATATGTTCGCGCCGAAGGATAGACGGCCGTGCCCGATGTGCACCATGTGGTGCGACGGGTACGACCGCGTCGAGCCGTACGTGCGTAAGCGCGCGAATTTCGCCCTCGTCACGAAGGCGCCGATCAACAGGCTGCGTGCCTGGGCGCGCGGCCGGGGCTGGAAGAACATCCGCCTGCTGTCGAGCTTCGGGAACACGTTCAATCGCGACTTCGGCGTCGAAGATCGAAGTGAAGAACAGTTGCCCGCGATCAGCGTCTTCACGAAAGACAAGAACGGCACGGTTCGCCACTTCTATCAGAAGTTCGCGGTGATGTCGCCGGCGCACTGGCGTAGCATCGACCAGCTATCGCCCGTCTGGAATCTGTTCGACCTCTTGCCGAGCGGTCGCGGCGACTGGCACCCGAACTACGAACTCTGATTCAATCGACCGCCGCGATCTTTCATGAGCGCGCGAACATAGGTATTTGCGCGCTCATGTGCGTATGCGGTCGGCACTATGTCACAACAGCAGATCCAGACCGTCGTCATTATCGGCGTCGTCGTCCTTTTACTGGCCTTTCGTATTTATCGCCAAATGCGCGAGCAGCGATGGGCGCTCGGCAGCATGTGGGTCATGCCGATCATCGTCGCGTTGATCGTGATCGCTGTAGTCGCAGGCGACACGATAAGCGGGAGCCCGCTCGCGCCGCTTGCAGCAATCGTCGGGCTCGCGATCGGGTTCGGTATTGGCATGTATCAAGGCAATCACACGACGCTGCGAGTCGACAAACCCGGTAAAGCGGTCTTTGTGAAGGTGCACCCGATCGGCATCGCGCTCGTCACGGGCGTTCTCTTACTTCGCTTTGGGATTCGCTGGGTCGTCGGCGGCGGGATGGGTCAGGGCGCTGTCGGGGCAAACGGACTGCCCGTGATCACGCCTGCCGAAGCGCTCATCGGAAGCGGACTGCTAGCGGTCGCCCTCGGCTCGCTCGTCGGAATCCGCTGGTACGTCAAGCGGGCGTACGATGCAGCGCCGAACGTCGTGACTCCGACGTCGACCTAAGCGAAGGCCGCGGCGGTCGACCGTGAAGGTCGACCGCTCCATTCCAATCGACGAGCCGAGTTAGCCGCCGGTCATGACCGGTGATTTGAACTTCAGCTCGATGACGCTGCCGGCCGGCACGGCGATGTCGGTCTTGAGCTCCTGCGATAGTACGTAGCCCGCTGCCGCACCGACGAGGCCACTGTGTGCGGTGTGCGAAGCGACGGCGTGCCCTGCCATCGCACCCGCGATCATCATACCGATCGTACGCAAGTGGTGCGTCCTCGGTTCGAACGCGTTCACCGATACGAGCTGGACGTTGACGGGCGACTTGGTGCCGTCCGGCAGTTTGATGTCGTCGAACACGAGGGTCATCGACGGGTTGTGCGCAGGTCCCGCCGCGCTGATGTTCGCGAGATGACCCTCGACGACCGCGCCATGCAGCGCCGGATCCTTATGGAGGAACGTGTCGGTCTGGGCGAGCGCGAACGTGTCGCCGTCGTGGCTCGTCTTCGAGCCGATCGGACCCTGCAGCTTGCCGTAGAAGTCGGTGCCCGCGGCGACGGCAACGGTACCGCCGGTGTTCTCCGCTCCGGTGCCGCTGCTTTGCGTCGTCACGGGCGCGTTTTTGGCGCACGCCGCTAGGACGACGGCGGCGAGGATCACTATAGTAGAAGAACGATGCGTTTTCGTCACGATCATACCTCAAAGGCGTGAGCAGTGAAGTGCGGCGGCCTTAGTTCTCATACCCGTCGACCTCCGCCTGGCAAAAAGTGCCCTTATCATATGAATGCCGACCGCAGTCTTGACGGTTCGCGAGGCCCCAGGAAGAGCACGTCACGCCGCCGCAAAGCGATAAGAGGAGAAAGGTTAGGTCGTCATGCGTCGTCTCGCATTAGCGTTTCTGCTCATCGCTGCTGGCGGCTGTGCCGCACGTCAGGCAGTCACCGCGCCGGTCGGCGGATCCACGGTCGTCACGCCTTGGGTCATCCAAAACGGCAAGTCGCAGGGGCACTGGAAGCTCTTCACACCTAAGACGCAGACGACGATTTATCGGGGCATCACCGCCGGGCCTGACGGCAACGTCTGGTTCTCGGACAACAACGGGCACGCGCTTGTTCGCACGCAGATGACCGGCAAGACGAAGTCGTTCCAGCTCAGCTTCACCGAGAACGGCCAGACGTTCGGATTCCAGCCGCTCAATCCGATCACAGGCCCTGACGGCAAATTCTACATCACGACCGATGGCGCCGATCCAAAGAACAACGCCGGGATGATCGGCGTCTTGACGACGAGCGGCAGCTTCAAGATCCACGATTCGCCGAGCAAGGATAATCTCGGGAACAACGGGCTCGCCATCGGCCCCGACGGCAACGTGTGGTTTGCCGAGCAAGGGCACATCGCAAAGATAACGACGGCGGGCGCGATCACGGAGTTCGCGTATCCATCCGGCCTGAACGACAACGCAGCCGCGGGCGTCGTCACTGGCCCGGATCATAAAGTGTGGTTCACCGAATACTTCACGCACAAGGTCGCGAACATCGACCCGACGACGAACGCGATCACGGAGTTCGACGTGTTTGGCGTCGGCTGCACAGGTCCGGAGGGGCTGGCCGTGGGCACCGACGGCGACCTCTACTTCAACTGCAGCGCCACGACGATCGCAAAGATCACGACGTCGGGTGCGGTGACGGTCATCAGCAATCCGTTCGGCGCGGCGGGCACGCCGCAAGATATGGTGACGGGTCCGAACGGCCACATCTGGTTCAACACGAACGGCAACGTCATCGCCGAGTACAATGAAGGCAACGGTACGCTCACCGGTCACACATCGCCGTTCAACACGAACGGGGTCATGATCGATCTCACGAGCGGGCCGGACGGCAATATCTGGTCGGCGACGAACGGCGGGAATCTAGAGGTGTACGCCCTTGTCACGCTCAGCGTTTCGCCGAAGAGTCTGACGTTCACGGGAACCGGCGAGCAGCAGACGCTCACGGCGACCTACCACGGGCCAAGCACGCTCACCGCGGTGAGCGGGTCGCCGTCGATCGCGACCGTCGCGCCCGGGCAGGCAGCAAACACCTTCGTCGTCACCTCTGTAGGCGTGGGCAAGACCAAGATCACGGTTGAGGATGCGATCGGAAACCTGTTCAATGTGCCTGTCACCGTGCAATAACGCACGAACCACAAGCGAAAACACGGTGTGCAAAGCAAGCGAGCGGCCGCCGAAAGTGTCATATGGCGAGGCCGTGCCATTGTAAATATCGGTAGGCCCGCGAGGGACCGACCAGGCATGGAAGCCCACGCTCCGGAACAAATACGCCTAACCAATAGGCTTTAAGGAGGCCGGGTGCCCTCTTTCCTCACCCGTAAAACCCGTCGAGCGTTTTCACTCGCTGAGTCGTTGATAGCATTCACGGTGCTTATCGTCGGCGTCCTCACGCTTACGTCGACATACACGTATTCCCAGTCGCGCATCTCGCTGCGCGCCGATGAACTCCAAGCAGTGACGTTCGGTCAACAATATCTCGAGACCGTACGCCAGCAAGTGCGGGGTGGAGTCGTCACCCCGCTCGCGACCCCCGCGCCGACGACGCAGCCGATCGATGCCGGGTACGCGATCTTCTCGGGTGATTCCAATTACTCGTCGTCGTCGCCGGCGCCGGAGCTTTCCTCGCCTGGCGACTTCACCGCGTCCGCCTCGGTGTCGCAGATAGGAACGACAAGCGACTACGACGTGAGTGTCAACGTCACGTGGCCGTACCACGATGTCACGCAGACCGTCACGCTCGGAACTGTCGTCACGACACAGGTCCCATGAACCGGGTGAGCGTTCGCGGTTTCACGCTCACCGAGATGATCGTGGGCATCGCCGTGCTCTTCCTGTTCCTGGCGATCGCGTACCTCGCGCTCGAGCCGGTCATCCAGTATCTAGGCGCGGCGCAAGCGAAGACCGACACGCAAGGAAATGCGGTCGCGGTGCTCTACAAGCTCGAGCGTGACATCCACGAAAGCGACGCTCGAGCCGTTTTCTATGATAGTTCCGGCGCTCAACCGCTCCCGACGCCCTCGGCGACCCCGGTCGACGTCACTGTCTTCGCCGTGGCGACTGCCGACACCGGCACGAACGGGGGCTCGTGCTACCCGCCTGGAGCTTTCGCGCTCACCTCGAACGGCTCGCCGAATTGGCAAGGTTTCAAGGTGTTCATCCGCAACGGCCAGCAGCTCAACTGCGTGTTCGAGAATGAGAGCATGAGTGCGTGCAACCCGTTAGATATCCCGTGTCAAAGCGCGGCGACCCTCGCCATCACGAGTGCGAAAGCGGTCGCTACCACCAGCCAGCCATTCTACGCGACTGGAATCGTTGACATCAAGATAGGCGCGGCCGGCGGTCAGAACGGCGCGCTAAGCGGTATCATCCAATACGTCAATCTGCAGATCCAAGCACTTTCGACGGTCGATGGCCGGACGAATGTGACATCATACACGGACCAGTTGCAAACGAGGAACTGACCCATGAAAAAACTGCAGCGTGGCCTCACTCTCATCACCGCGCTCGCCATCGTGGCGATCTTCTTGGCGATTGCGATCATGATGCTCGAACTCGCAACGCACAATAGTCAGAACGTCGGCGCAAGCTACACGAAACAGCAGTATTTCGACGTCGCCGAGGCGGGCATCGACCGTGGTCTCACGGACGTCGATTCGAACCTGCCGGCGCCGGGATCGACCGGGTTTGGGACCGCGCCGCCGAACCCGCCTCCAACGCCATCAAGCGATCAAACAGCGCTGCCTTCAGAGCCGAACGTGCCTTATTACTACTCCTATTGGCATAACCCGAACCCGGGTGCGACAAGTATCCCGGACCCGCTCCACGCGCGAGGCTTCGACGGCGCGGGGAGCACGATCCCGGTTCCAGGATTCGGCACCCTCATCTGGTCGTATACGAAGAGCACCTTCGACGGGCAGCCGACCGGTCGCGACGTCGGCGTCGAAGTTCTCGCGAACGTCGCCAGCATCGAGCAGCACACGTGCGCGGTGTGTGCGGGTGGGGGTGTCACGGTCGATGGCAGCAGCCATCTGGGAAGCCAAACGCCACCTCCCAATTGTGGGTCGACCACGCCATACGACAAGATCTGCACTGACCCGCTCGCAAGCCCGAACCCCCCGACGTTCGTACCCGTCACGAGCGGCCAGACCTACCTGCCCAAAGGCAATTGCAACAGCGTGTCGTGCGCTTACGGCGACGCCGGGAGCGGCGGAACGTATCAGAACATCTCTCAGAATGCGGACAGCTCACAATTTCTCGACTCGCAAGCGACCATCGACGAGATGAGCAACGCCGCGATGTGGCTGTCGCTCTCGAACTCCAACAGCAACGTCTTCTACACGTCGTGCTCGTCGGGTTGCAACTACAGTGCGATCAGCAACATCAACAAGAACAATGGCGGTATCGGCGTCGGGCAGGTCGCCTTTTTCGACGGCAACGTAGCACTCTCGGGAGGCTCGAGTGCGGCCGCTAGCTACGCCGGCATGCTCATCGTCGGCGGCTGTCTGTCCGTGAGCGGCGGAACCCTCAGCGGGACGACGGTGACAGCGGAGACGATCGTCTTGGGGTCGGATTCGCAGTGCGGTGGCAACGCTTTCGCCGTGTCGGGCAACGGCGTTTGGAACGGCGGCACGCTCTATACTGCGAATGGGTCCGTGTCCATCGCAGGTACCGGCAACGTGAAGTACACGAATTTCTACGGGGACATTATATCGGCAGGCACGGTCACGATCGGCGGTAATGGGAACTTCGCCTATCAGTATGGAGCCCAGGGCACGACGACATCCTTTGGCCAGTACGCGGTTGAGAGTTTCATGCAGTACTGATCAAGGAAAACCGAAAGGCAAGGCCGCGGCGGTCGAGATGAATCTCGACCGCTCCCTTTTTCATCGCGCGGTCTCGAGTCTAGTGGTGCGAATGTGCGCCGTTGCGGTTGCCCCACCAGACGAGGACCGCGGTCGCAGCTATGAGCGCGATGTTCAGGAAGGTCGTGTAATCCCACGCGACGTGCTCGACCATCATGAGCAGACCGCCCGTTGGCGACGGCACGGCGTGGAGTAGCGCGAACGCACCTTCGACGATCAAGCCGCTGATCACCATAGCGGCGTAGAAGACGCCGACCATCCGCCATGTGAGCGGCCAGCCGTAGTAGCGGCGGTAGATATCGATGAGCGGCAGCACGATGAGATCGGCGTACAAGAACGCGATGACGCCGCCGAAAGTGCTGCCGCCGTTCCATAGGACGGCGGCGAGCGGCACGTTACCGATTGAGCACACGAAGCTCAAGACGGCGATGATCGGGCCGACCAGCGCATTCTCGATCGTGCGAAGCACGGCCGGCGCATGCTCGAGAAAGAGCGCCTGCCACCAGGCGGCTGGGATAGCGATCGCGAGAAATCCGGCGATGACGAAGCCCAAGATGAGATCGGTCTGGAGCATCGACCAATCCATCTGGAAATAGTGCGAGATGTAGCGCCAGCCTTCGCCTGAGCGCAGCTTCTGCCAGAGCGTCGCGCCGGGAGCGAGCATCTCGCCGTGATCGTGCTCGTGACCGCCTGGCTTCAACTCTTCGACGTGCGCACGGCCGCTCTCGACGACGTCGCGAGTGAAGAAGACGCGTGCGAGCGCCGCGAAGACGGCGATGAGCACGATGCCGCCGAGCCACTCGGCGACGACGAACGGCCAGCCCATGAGCCGCCAGAGGATGAGACCGAGCTCGATCACGAGATTCGTCGAAGCGAACATGAACGCCATCGACGTCGTGAAGTCCGCGCCGCGCTTGAAGACCGACTTGGCCGTCGCCGCCGCGGCGTAGCTGCACGACGAGCTTGCGGCGCCCAAGACCGCGGCAAGGCTCAGCTCGCGCAGGCCGGCGCGCCCCAGCGTCTTCGCGAGGCCGCCTTTCGGCACGTACGCCTGCACCATCGCCGAAAGGATGAAGCCGAGGAGCAGCGACCAGAGCACCGACCAGAACATGGCGAAGGACGCGTAAAGCCAGCGGCCGATGAAGTCGAGCACGATCATGCCGGACGGCTGTACGCCGTCCTGCTTCGCGTTTCTTCCTCTACCTTCGGTTCAGTGAGCGTGGCCCGCGTGGTTCGCCGCCGCCACCGGGATACGTGCGACAAGTACGGTGTCGGAAAGCAATGTGGCGGTGTCGGCAAGGCCGCCGTTCTTACTCGCCGTCCAGCGCGCGCGCACGCTGCCATTGCGATCGAGCATGAGCTCCGTCTCACCGCCATCGGTAGAGGTCCGAAACAGGTCGAGCATCGCTCGAACATCATCCGAGACGTCGACCTCGAAGGGGGCCTTGCCGGCGGATGAGTCGAGCCGAACTGCGATGATGTGCAGCCCCGCGCCAGAAAGACGCTGCCCGGATCCCGCCAATTGCTCAAGTCGAGCGAGCGGAACGCGCGCGGCATACAGCACGATGAGAACAGGGCCGGTCTTCGACGTCTGACTCAACGTATTCTGCGCGCCGCTCTGCTCGTAAGCAAAATCAGGGAGTGGCGGCGCAGCAGCGGTGCTGATGTGCGATGTCGCCTGGTCCGCAATGATGCCAGCCGCGCGCGCAAACACGAAGTTGATCAAGTCCCACCTCTGGTCGGACGTCAGCTTGGCTGCGAAGCCCGGCATCACGTGGTTGTCGCTGCCGTTGCTGACCCACCAGAAAATGTCGCCGGCCTTGTGCGCGAACAGATGTGATTCCGTGAGATCCGCCGGGCGCGTTGGAAGCGATTTCGCAAGCGGGCCGTCGCCGCGACCGTCGGCGCCGTGGCATGGCGTGCAGTTCGCTGCGTACAGCGGTGCACCGCGCGCTACAGAAGGCGCCGAATAGGGTTGTGTCGACGCGTAGTACGTCGTAGGATACGCGCGCACGATCCCTGGCCAGGCCGCGACGCAACCGATAGCTACGAACACGATGAGGGCCGCGACCGAGGCAGTCGTTAACCGGTGATGTCTGCGCCAAGCCGTGATCGCGACGACCGTTATACACACCGCGAGAGCGAATACGACCACCCACAGTACTGTCTGTATGCGCGGCGCGATCTCGCCGAAATCGAGCCGGAACGGCAGCGGCCAATTCGGCTCGGTGTGCAACCCCGGGGGCAGGATGCCGATGACGCCGACGATGCCGAGCACGAGCACACCGATGCCGGCCTCCGTCAACACGTTGCGGCGCAATTGGAAGACGGCGAGCAGTCGGTCGGCGGTTTTGCCGGCGACGTCGGTGAGCCTCGGAATAAATCGACGCCGGTTTCTGCTCGCGACCGCGATCATCACCACGAAGAGAGCGACTTTTACCAGCAGGAGCTGACCGTACAAGGTCCCGACGAGCGCCGCAACGGTGCCGGCCAAGAACCAGGTGTTCACGACTCCGGTCACGAGCAACGTTCCAACGCACGTGAGCCCTAACGTGGAGAAGCGCAAAGTCGCCGCTTGCGCCGCCGTCACCGCGTCTGCGCTACCTTCGCGGCGCGCTTCTGCGAGCAACATGCCGAGCGGTACCAGCGCGCCGAGCCAAGCGCCGGTGGCCAACAAATGCAAGATGTCGGCGGGCAGGTGGATGGCGTCGAAGGGTACGTCTTCGGCAGCTGCTCCGTGTCCAGCCCATGCAAGGGAGGCGACGAAGGCCGCGGCGGCCAGCGCCCCGATCACGGCCGGGACTTGGTTTCGCGTGAAACGCTGCACCACGAGACATCCCGCGAGTATGGCGACGAGCGCAAGTCGGATGAGCCAGGCGGTGCCGAAATGCGTTTGCGTCAAGACGATGACGAGGACGCCGGCCGGTAGCACCGCGCTCAGCGGCATCCCGCTCATCTGAGAACCGAGGATGAAGAGCCACGCACCGCCGGTCACGAATGCCACGATAAGGCACCACCAAGCGAGCGTGAAGAGCCGTCGGTCGAGTCGCGATCGTAATCCCTGCGCCGCATCCGCGCGGCGAAACGCCGGCCATGCGATCAGGATCCAAAAGACGAACACGCCTTCGAGCACTGCGCTCGCGGCGTAGTGCAGGATGCGCGTCGCTACGAGGAACGAATCGATCGCTTAGCCCTTCCCGACCGTGAAGTTGAAGTCGCCTTCCGTCGTATGCGTGTCGACAGACAGAGCATGCCACTTCACGGTATAGGTCCCGGGCGACAACGATTTCAGCTTGACCGTCATCTCAGCTGGGCTGGACGGATCAACGGTCGCGTTGCCGTCGGTGACGGCCGCACCCGATTGGTCGCTCACGGTGACCCAGCTGAACGCAGGCTCCAGCTCCTGTGTGAACCACAGATGGATGACGGTGGGCGACGACGGTACCGTGCTTCCGACCGCGGGATCCGAATGATCCAGAAACGCGTGCGCAAGAAGCGGTGATGTGGTGGTCAACGTCGCGACGAGCGCGAGGGCCGCGGCGATTATACGACTATTCATTTCCCCAAAGGTTCCTTTTGATGAGCGGTCTGCCAAACCAACTCTTATAGTAGGTATCAAGAAACACGTGGAACTGTATGACGAAGCCGGTGCCCTGCCCGAGGTGCGTCTCATGATTGGCAGGCAGTATCGCCTCGGCGCCCAGCTGCCAGTTGTTGGCGTCATAGAGAAGCCCGGGAGAGATCGTGCCGGCCGGCGTGCCGCCGTCAGGGGTCGTCATCGCGAACTCGACGATAGGCGTCGTGTGGGTCATCCAATTCGGCAGATTCAGCGCCTTGACGTGTTGTTGCATGTACGGCATCGAATACTGTAACGAAGCCGCGTAGCTCCACGCATTCGGAGAAACGCTATTATTGTCGGAAATGACGCGGCTCACTTCGCCGGTTATCGCAAATGGGCGCATCCAGCCGTCCCGCGCCCCGCCTAGACCCTTGCCGATGTAGAACGTCGGCGCCGTATTAGCGATGGTGTCGATCGCCCCGGCATCGCGGAGTTGGGTAGAGCCGGTTCCAGGTAGTTCCCTGACTACACCGATCGACCAGGCGAGCTCTTTATGCTCGAAATGCTCCACGCACGGATGCTGATCTTTGATCGTCAGGGTAAGGTTATCCCAACCGTGTAAGGACTGCGTCGGGCTGAATTGCTCGACATAGTCGCCGTTGATGCCAAAGCCCAGGTCCTCCGTGATCGTCTTATCCCATTCGTACCCGTACGTGTTGCCCTCGCCGGACGGCGTCGGCGTGAGTCCGACGGTCGGCAGCGACATCTCGTCGCTCACACCCGGGTCGTCCATGGTCAGCGTGGTGGGAAATACTCGATCGCCGCAGACGACATGCGCCGCGGCGGCCGAGTAGGTCACCAACATCAACGCGCTGGCTGTCAGGAGCGCACGGTAAAGTGTGCGTTTCATATTCCTAACTACCTCGTTCTTCATACCGCACCCAAACGGCGCCATGCGCCCACAGCTGGGCCCGACGCCTCGAAGACTAGTGACTTCGGTGATCGCCTAATTGAAGGCGAGGCGGGGTGGTGGTCTGTTCGCGATGTGGAGCGCGAGCGGGGTTGGACGAATCGACCGACGAGCAACGCGAGTCGCCCAGGCGGGAAGGCTGGTCGTGCCGGTCGTGACGATGAGCCGGCGAACGATTGGAATGATGACGCGCGCGATCGCGGTCGACACGTCGACGATCGTCCGAATGCCGCGGAAGACCGCGATCGTGACGGCGAGCGCGCACAAAGCGTGGATCGAGAGCGTGACGAGCGGCGGACCGCCGAGCGACACACCTAAACCGATCGGATGACCGAAACGCTGGACCTGTTCGAGCGCTTCGAGCGACAAGAGCAGTGGTATCTGCAGGCCGTAGACAAGCGCAGCCGTCGCCGGGCTCGGTCGCCGCATCGCTCGCAGGAGCTCGAGCCGTCTCGCTGGCGTCTCGTGACGGAGACTTTCGATCACGGTTCCGATGGCAGACAGCGCTAAGAACCCGAGGACGATGGCTGCGACCGCGATCGCTGCGAACACCGTAAACGAATGCTGATATCGAGCGTACGTACCGGCGAAAACGCGCAGCGATCCGAGAACGTCGACGGCCGCGTGACCGCCCGCAGCACCCGCAACAGCGGCAACGCCGATCGCCCATGCATAGAGCCGAGGCTGCATCACGCGCATATCAGTTGTAAGTACGCAATCTCGCGATGGCGACCTGCACGAAATACGCTGAAAAACGTGGCTCTAGTGCAAGAGTTTGTCGAAGTTATTCACGATCATCGTGCCGATGCCGGTCATCTGGTCGTAGCCGGGTCCGGCGCTATACGGCGGGATGCTCCCAACGGTGATATCACGGAAGTAGAGCGTCGAACCCCGCGAATATCCGTGGCGCAGCCACTTCCTGTACAGCGTCACGTTGAAGTTGCCGGAGCGTGCGCCGATGACTTGGTTCGTCTCGACGAGCGCTGCACCGAAGATCGGTGACGCTTGCGAGGTTCCACCGATCGGCCCGCACCAACAGCCGTCGTAGTAGAACGACGCGCCGCTTCCAGGATCGGCGTCGTACGAGACGTCGGGGATGTTGCGCCCACCCGCGATGATCGTCGGCACGTTCTTCTGATACGCCGGCACGCCGAACAAAACGGAGACGCCGCCACCGGATCCGTCCCAACCGACCTCGTTCGTCTCTTGGCCCTGCGACGTCACCGAGAGCGTCGTGCCGCCGACGCCGGTGTTGTGCGGGATGTCGACCGGCGTGCCGACGCTGACGCCGTTGCAGCCATCCCAGTTCGAACCGCCGTCGCCGGACGCCGCATGGAACGTGATGCCGAGCGCGTTGCCCTGCACCGCGACCTTGTTGAGCGACTCCGGATAGCCTCGGTGGATCGCCGTCTCGCAGTATCCATAGCTCGTGTTGAGCGCGTCGATCTTGTCGTCGGTGACGACCTGATTGTAGATGTCGATGAAATTGCCGTTCGTCGGCTCGTCGTACGTGACTTCGTAGACGTACAGCGCGGTGCCGGGCGCGAGTGACACGATCTGCTCGACATCGAGCGTCGTCTCGATCGAGTCGGGTCCGTCGCCGGGGGCCGGACCGCCGTCGACGAGGACGCGCTGCGTCGCCGGGCCGGTGCGGTTGATCTGGAAGTACGATAGGAACGACGAGAGATCGGTGTCGAGGAAGTCGGCGTCCGTCGCGACACCTGATGCGTGGCCGGAGCCGTCAAAGCCGTTGAGTTCGGGGAAGCTGTACGAGCGCTGGAAAACGAGCGGCCCGTAGCCGCCGTCGGCGCCGAAGACCGGTTCTGCATTCGGACCGAACGAAGTGTTCGAGCTGCGATGCGGGTTCCGTGAAAACGCGTAGAGCGGACGCATCCGGCCCGCTGCGTCGAGTCCCACGACGTGGTAGACCAGGTCGCCGATTTCCGCAGGCACCACTCCCGCCCTCACGTTCGTCCACGTCGTGCGGCCGTCTGAGGTCCGGATCGCATGGATGTTCGTGCCGAAATAGCGTGCCATGACCGGCGCGGGCGCCGCGGCATCGATGACGGTTCGGTTCGCGTACGAATGCGTGACCCGCAGTCCGCCGCGCTGAAGCGAGGCCAGGACGCGGCCGTACTCCGTCGGTGTCGGCGCGAAATACGCGTCGAATTGCGCGGGCGTCAGGAAGTGATGGTAATACGGCGAATCCGGATCGGCTTGCGCTTGGGTGAGCGCTTCCAGTTCCGCGTCATGATGATAATTCAAGACGATCGCGACGCGAACGTCGAGCGACGCGGGTGCGGCACCTAAGTCGCGGACGCCGCGAAGCGTGCCGGCCTCGATGGGTCTCGTCGCGGCCATCGCGAGCGACGTGCTCATGGCGAGTGCGGATGCAAAACCGAACGCGAAAAGGGCGAAGCGAAAGCGCATGAACGTATCCTCTCTCCGCGCGCCTTTCTCGCTGAGCGAGGACATCACATTTCGAGCTGCCAGCTGGATGAAATGCGCGATGGAAAACTAGAATAGCAGCAGGGCTCGATGTCGTATGAGCTCCGGCTTTATCCTAGTGGTAGAAGTAGGGATCGAGGACGCTGATCTCGTGGATGCTGTCGACCGGAAGACCGTTACGCTCGGCCGCTTTGCGGATCGAGTCTTCGTTCGGGCCGTCGTAGATGCAGTACGTCTTCTTATGATCCTTTGAAACGTACGAATGGACCCAGGTCACGCCGACGTCGCCGTTGTTATCGACGACCGTGCGACACGCATCCGCGCCTTGTTTCGTGGTTGGAATCGTCAAGCCGTCTTTGAAGGTTCGTTCGATCAAATATCGAGGCATGGATCCTCCGTTCATTTCAGGTACGAGGACGGGATCTCGAACGATGGGATTCGCGAATTATAGCGCGGCCGGGCCGCGGTTGACAAGCGTTCTATAGGTCCACGGTGCCGCTGGGTGGAACATTCGCCGTAGACCATGCAACCGAGTTCGAGGGCCGATCGTCGGCACATGAAAGGTCCGACGGCGTTGCCAACGGGCACCGTCACCTTCCTATTTTCCGACATCGAGGGCAGCACGAAACGCTGGGAGGCGCACCATGACGCCATGAAGGCGGCCGTGGCGCGCCACGACGACGTCGTGCGGACCGCCATCGCTGCGCACGGCGGGTACGTCTTCAAGACCGGTGGCGACGCGTTCTGTGCGGCTTTCCCGACCGCCCCGAGCGCCGTCAGGGCCGCGATCGATGTCCAGCGCGGACTCGCGTCGGAGGACTTCTCGGCGGTCGACGGTCTGCGCGTCCGCGTCGGCTTGCACACCGGCTACGCCGAGGAGCGCGACGCAGACTACTTCGGACCGGCGGTCAATCGCGTCATGCGCTTGATGTCGATCGGCCACGGCGAGCAGATCCTCATGTCGGCGGCGACGCACGCCCTCGTCCAACATGAGACGCAACGCGACGCATCCTTCGCCGATCTCGGCACACACCGCTTGAAGGACCTGGCGCAACCCGAGCACGTGTGGCAGCTGATGCTCCACGGGCTGCGCAACGATTTCCCGCCGCTTCGCTCGCTCGACACGCTGCCGAACAATCTGCCGGTGCAGGTGACGAGCTTCAGAGGACGCGAGCGCGATCTCGAAGGTCTCAAGGAAAGCCTCGCCGCGCATCGCCTCGTCACCCTTATCGGCGCGGGCGGCGTCGGGAAGACGCGGCTGGCCACACAGCTCGCCGCTGAAGTGCTCGATCAGTTCTCGGACGGTGTCTGGGTGGCGGACCTCGCGCCGATCACGGAGCCCGATCTCGTTCCCGTTGTCGTCGCGAAAGCGCTCGGCATCAGCGCGTCGCAGCTGAGGATCGTCGACGAGTCCGTGACCGATGCGCTCCGCCACAAACAGATGCTGCTCGTCCTCGACAATTGCGAGCACCTCTTGGAATCGGCCGCGGGGCTCGCCGATGCGATCCATCGACATTGCGCGAAGATGTGTATCGTCGCGACGTCGCGCCAGCCGCTCGGCGTCGGGGGCGAGAAGGTCGTGCGGTTATCGTCGCTCGCCGTGCCTGAAAAGGCGAGCGAACTGAACACGGGCGACGCCCTTGAGTTCGGAGCCGTCGCACTCTTCGTCGACCGTGCGTCGCTCGTCGATGAATCGTTCCGGCTCGCCGACGACAATGTGCCGATCGTCTGCGACATCTGCCGGCGTCTCGACGGTATCCCGCTCGCGATCGAGCTCGCAGCCGCGCGCGTCAAGGTGATGAGCATCCCCAACCTCGCGTCGAGGCTCAACGAACGCTTTGCGCTCCTCACCGGCGGCAGCCGCACCGCCTTGCCGAGGCAGCGCACGTTGGCGGCGCTTTTCGATTGGAGTTACGATTTGCTCGAGCCGGCGGAGCGGATGCTCTTCGCGCGCGCCGGGGTGTTCGCCGGCAGCTTCACGCTCGACGCGGCGACGGCCGTCTGCGGCAAAGGCTCGGTCGGTCCGTTCGAGGTGCTCGACCTCATCGCGTCGCTCGCCGACAAATCGCTCGTCAACGCAGAGACAGGCGGCGGGCTCGAACGCTATCGGATGCTCGAGTGCACGCGCCAGTACGCGCTCGAGAAGCTCGCCGCGAGCGGCGAGCGCGAACGGATCATGCGCAGTCACGCGGAGTACTACCGGACACTCGCTCGCGACGCGGAGAAAACGTTTGGTTCGTCGCCGCTCGGCGAATGGCTGTGTCGAGTGGAGCTCGATCAGGAGAACTTCCGTGCCGCCATCGACTGGGCGCTCTCGAAGGGCGGCGACCCGGCGCTCGCGGGCGACATCGCGGCGTCGCTCGAGATGTTCTGGTGGCATGGCGGCGCAGAAGCTGAAGGGGCGCGCTGGATCGACGGAGCGTTGTGCGCGATCGACCAGGAAGCGGATCCGGAAATCGCTTCGCGCCTGCGGAACGCGCTCGGTCTCATCATGTCGCGGATGATGTTCTCATAACGGGTCGTTTGGAGGGGAAATGGACAGCGATAGCCTGCGCGCCGCTCAGACGCCGATCAAGGAGCGGTATCGGAACGAACCGGCGGCCGCACTCATCACGCTCAAGGCGAGCGGCGACGTCGACGACCAAGAAGGCGTCAGCTGCAGCGTCGAGACCGGACGCGCGCTCGTCAAGGCGGGGCTTCATCCAGCGACCGGCGGCGACGGAATGCTCGCGTGCTCAGGCGACATGCTGCTCCAAGCGCTCGTCGCGTGCGCCGGCGTGACGCTGCGCGCTGTCGCGACGGCCAAGGGCATCGAACTGCGCGGCGGCACGGTCAACGCCGAAGGCGATATCGATTTTCGCGGCACGCTCGGCGTCGACCGCGAGGCGCCGGTCGGCTTCAAAAATATCCGGTTGCGATTCGATCTTGACGTCGAAGCATCGCCCGAGGATATCGCCTCGCTGCAGAAGCTGACGGAACGCTATTGCGTCGTCTATCAAACGCTCGCGAGCGGCGTCAAACCGGAGATCGAGTTCAAAACCTCAGGGACCGTCAAGGCACGGTCCCACTGATCTAGCAAAGAGCTAGAACTTCCTCATAGATCTCGCTTTGGTCGTGTCGCCGTCTGGGCTGGACGCTCGATGGACGGCTTCGTCTTATATTACATCTCGAACGGTGACCGTTTTAGGCGAGCCCATATCGCCCGGTACGCCGCATGACCTGAGTGAGGAAGAGATCATGCGAACCCCAACCATCAAACCGACGATCGCGGCGGCCGCGATTGTCGTGGCGGCCGGCGCGCTTGCGGCAGGACTTGCCCTGAAGCCCGCGGTTGCCGGACCGACAGGACCGAATCCGGACCTGAGCGTCACGTGCACGAGCACATCGCCGTGCCAAGTCTACAAAAACAAGGGCCTTGGTGCCGGCATCCAGGGTATCAACACGAAAAACAACAGCAGCTTCACGTCTGGTGTCGTCGGCTCGGCCGGAACGTTCGGCAACGGTGTGACCGGCTTTGCCGGCACGAGCGGCAACGGTGTGAGCGGCAGCGGCGGCAACACCGGCGTCAACGGCAGTGGCGGAACATGGGGCGTCTTCGGCTATTCGAGCGCCGGGAACGGCGTTGAAGGCCAATCGGTCAACGGTAACGGCGTCATCGCTTTCTCGAGCTGCTGCGCGGGCCTGACCGCGGCGAGCTCAAACGGCGAAGGCGTGTTCGCCCTATCGGAAAGCAGCTCGCCCGCGATCGGCGCGATCGGTTCGACGGGCGACGCGATCGATGCGTTTGCGGGGTTCGGCGGCAGCGGTCAAGTCGCATTTCGCGGCACGAACAACGGTGACAACGGTTCGGACGGCAACGGTGCCGACATAGAAGGATCGTACATCGGCATCATCGCGCGCAACGCCGCCGGGATCGGTTTCCCCCTCGTCGCGGCCGACACGAATGGCACGGACCTCATGTTCGTCGACAGCGCGGGCGACCTATTCTATCACGGCGGACTCTTCAACTTCGCTAAGACACAGGGTGGCGGCGAGGCGGTCGCGTACGGCGCGCGCTCGGCATCCCCGACTATCGAGGATAACGGCACGGCGCAGCTCGTCAGCGGCTCTGCGAACGTCGTGCTCGATTCCGCGTTCTCTCACACCATCGACAACCATCAGGCATACCAGGTGATGCTGACGCCGGACGGCGACACGAAGGGCCTCTACGTCGCGAGCAAGAGCCCGACCGGGTTCGTCGTTCGCGAAGTGCAGGGCGGACACGCGACGATCTCGTTCGACTACCACATCTACGCGACGGCGCTCGGCCAGGCCGGCGTGCGCATGACCGAGATGTCTGCCGCACGAGCGGCGGCGATGATGCCGCACGCGAAGTACGTCAAGCCGACGATGCAAATGCAACCGAAGATCAAGCTCCTCCACAAGTAGTTCGCGGCAACGCGGACCAGCCCGAAGGCGGGTCGGAACTACCCCACGTTCCGGCTCGTCTTCATCTCGTAGCCGCGTCGCCTCCCACGTGAAGGACGTATTTCAAAGTCAGCCGGTGGAGCGTGCTGAAGGCGGCCGGAGTTCCGTAGTTGAGGAAGAGCTCGTCGCCGGTCGCAAAGCGCCGGTGAAAAGCGAGCGCGACATCCGTGCCCGTGCTTGGCGCAAACCCGCCTAGTCCGTTGATCGAACGCAGCGAGATCGATAGGTTCGATTCGGCGCCGAGCGACTCGCCGATCGAGATCCGTCGAAGCCACTGCGAGTCGAGCGCGCCGCCGGCGATCGGATGCTCGAGCGTGCCGTCGTACTCGAAGCCGAGCGAGTAGCGTCCGATCGGGCGCGACGTGGTGAGCGAGAAGATCTGGGTGTAGTTGTCTCCGAACGGCCCGAACGAGTAGGACGCGTCGATCGGTTTCGCCGTGCCGTCTTTGTACCCGAACGCCGATTGGAAAAGATCGAAGCGACGATCGCGCCCGTTGAGGTAGCAGGGAAAGCCGGTGAACGACGACGAGCCGACGATCGGTCCAGAGCAATCGGGATTCGCCGGCGTGTCGTAGCTTCTGAGAATGCCGACGCTGGGGCCGAAATTGTTGATCGACAATCCGTTATTGAAAGTCGCAGTGAGCGTTGCCAGCGTGTCGGCCTCATGGATCGCACCCGATCGATCCATCCAACGATCCCAATTGAACGTCACCGCATAGTTTTTCGCCCATGGAGCGGAGCCTAAGCCTTGAGCGAAACCCTGCATGCCGCGGATATCCGAGTTGAACGTGAGGCCGTCGATCGGGTTGTAGTTCGGGCTCATGTCATTGTACCCGATGGCCGTCCCCCAGTTCGGCTTGAACCAGGCGACGAACGTGTTGCTGTTGCGCGCGACTCGCGGGTCCGGCACCCAGCTCCCCAGTTCGATCGTCTGATCGTCTCCCCACTGGAATCCAGTCTTCAGGTCGCGACCCTGGGCGCCGATATCCGTCGTCGCGTCGTCACCGGCTACGCTGTGGTGCGCGGAAACGCCGTCGACCCAATATTGGAACGTCCGATCCGGCAGCGCATGGTTAAATGCGTAGACAAAGTCGTCAAACGTGTTGCCCGTTACCCGGTCGAATCCGCGGAACGAAAGCATCCCCAGTGAGTAGAGACCGGAAGTGCCCTCGATTTTCGCGCCACGGTCGAACGGCCCGATCCGCGGCGAGTAGAACACCTGAAGGTTCGGGCTTGTCGGACTGCTGTATGTGACGAAACTCTCGTTCAGGAAATTCGCGCCTTGGGCGAAGAACGGCCGATACTCTTGCAGTTGACGCGGGAACTCTTGCGGCACGATCGTCTGCTGATCGACTTCGACGTTCGAGAAGTCGGGATCGATCGTGCCGACCGCGTTGATCGTGTTCGTCAGCGGGATCGTGAAATCGACGCCGAGCGGGCGAGGAGGCTGTCTCCGGAACGTGCCGTCGGATTGCTGAAAACGGTCGCGGTCCGAGCCTGCGCTGCCGAGCGAGTAGATCTCCGCGTGTGATCTCGGCCGGCTTGCCAACCCGATACCGCCATCGATTTTGAAGGTCGGCCAATAGCGAGCGTCGCTAAACGTGGGCCACCCCTGTCCGACCGGTCCGTCGACCATCAGCCCGTTGTACGCCCACGTGTAGTGCTCTCCGACCGCAGAGACGCCGCGGATGAAATTGAAGCGCCACATGAGTTGCGCGCCGGGTCGGATCCGCATCGCATCGAGTGGAATGGCGAGCACGGCGTTCCACGATCCGCCGTCTATCGAAGCTGCGCTTTGCCACCGAGGCGTATAGCGGACGTTGTCGCTCGACTGTTGATAACGTATGGCCCGCGGCGTCGTCTCGAAGAAGTAGACTTGGTTCCCGGCACCGCTCGTATCGATCGCAACGCCGATGAAATCGTCGAGCCCGAAGCCGACGTTGTTCGTCCGCTGCTGCGCGACGATCGGGATGCCGGATTGCTCGACGTGAAAGGCGACGTACACATCGTGATCGTCGTAGAGCATGTAGACCGTCGTGTCGAATTGGGCGACCGAACGTCTGGTCAGGTCCCAAAACCCCGACGAGCTGACTCGTCCCGATCGCCATGCCGGATCGCGCAGCGACGGGTCGAGCGACATCGGATGCGGCGCGCGGGCGGCGGTGAACACGGTACCTGTGGCCACCGAGGCGTCCGCGCGCGCCCAAAAACAGAAAATTATGGCCGTCCCGACGATGGCCCATACAGCGATTCTCATACGGAGAACCTTAGCGGTATCCGAGCAGCCGGTTCAATCAACGTCTCGTCACGAACGTCGAGGAAGTCGACGTGATAATTCGATGATAGCGTCTCGCGCCGCCATCGCGTATGCTGAAAAGAAATGCTAGGGGCTGCCGAGGGGCGATTCGAACACCTGGCCATGCCGGCCACGGTGCCTATCGGACGGTTGCGGTTTGATCCCGAACGGCTCGTCCTCTACGACGGAACCGAGATCGTTCCGCTCGCCCCGCTCCCTGCACAAATGCTCGCCGAACTCATCCGCGCCGACGGGGCGGTCGTCGACGCGGCGTCGCTCCGCGGGTCCCTTTGGGGCGATTCGGCCGTCGAGGACCGCAACCTCAATCAGCAGATGTACGTCCTGCGGCGCGCCTTGCGGCGCGATCCGCACATCGCGATCGAGAACGTGCCGCGTCGCGGCTATCGCATCGTCGTCACGCCGGCCGCTATCGCCGAGAGCGTTCGCGCACGCCCTCGGATCGGCTTGGCCGGCGCGCTCGCAGCGCTCACTCTCGGTGCTGCGATCATCGCTGCGTCGGCGAGAGTCCCGACTCTTGCACCGTCGCCGCCTCCCGTCGACCGCGACCTCGCGCTCGCGAGCTACTTGTCGACGAGCGAAGGTCCGGGTCACCTCGACAACGCGGCGCGTTACTATTGGGCGCTCATCGCCAAGGCGCCGAACGCCGCAGCCGGGTACGGCGGACTCGCGTTCGTCGACGCGAAGATCGCGATCGGTTCGAACGGCGAGGCGCGCTCGCGCGCGTTCGATGACGCGCGAACCCAAGCAACGCAAGCGCTGGAGCGCGATCCGAACGAGAGCAACGCTCTCACGGCGCTCGGCATCATCGCGAGCGTCGATGAGCATAGAAACGATATCGCCGAGCGGATGTTCGACGCAGCGGTCGCAGCCGATCCCATGGCGGAATCGCCGCGCTCGTGGCGCGGCAAGTTCCGTTTGAGCGTTGGCGAGTTCAACGAGGCAGGTTGCGATTTCAGGAAAGTCAGTATCGACGTGCCGACGTCAGGTTCCGCCGTCAGACTCTATGGCGAGTGGCTCGTTCTCGATCGCGACTACGTCGGAGCGAGCGCGGTGCTTTCGCAAGCGCTCGACCTCGGCTATCATCCTGGCTTCACGAGGTACTGGCTCGCGCGCTCGTACTACCAGCGCGGTCTCGACGCCCAGGCGCTGAGGCTGTCGAACGAGATCCTTGCGCTCTACCCGGGCGAGGCGTCGGCACTTGCGCTGCGACTTCGTGTCGAGACGAGTCTCGGTGACAAGAAGGGCGCTATTGCGGACCTCGCGCAGATCGAGAAAATCCGCGATCCGAACAGGGTCGATCCGATCGCTCTCGCCTCAGCAGAAGTCGCCATGGGAAACCGCGCCGAGGCGCTCGACGCATTGCGCCGCTTCGAATCCTCGCGACAGCTCGGCCTCGACGATATCGCGCGCATCCGCACCGATCCGGACTTCGACTCTCTCCGCACCGGATTCAACCAAACGGTCACGATCTAGCCGTACCCGGTGAAGCCTATCGGGGTTTGGTCTGATGCAGTGTGACCTTGTTGCCTTCAGGATCGTTGAGTGACGCCTGCTTGCAGACCGGACCATCGAAGATATCTTCGACGACCGCGCCCTTCTCGCGCACCGAGCGGACCGCCGCGTCGATGTCGTCGACCTCGAAAACGGCGCCCGCGCCGGAACCCGGCTTGCGGCCGACCCACTCGGACGCCATCAAGCTAAAGCACCCGGTCGCCAGATGGGCTTCGTTGTATTTCTCGGTACCGTCTTCAATGTACGGTCCGGCGAACTCTAGTCCGAGCACGGTCTCATACCAGGCGCGGGTCCTAGCCACGTTATCGGATGGGTAGGCGACGTACGCGATATCCTTGATCACTGCGGTTCTGCCGCCTGAGGTCGTCGACATGGGTAAGGATTTCCTCATCTTCGGTCATAACGCCTAGAGCTGTCACGACGTCATCGTGAGCAGAGGACGAAATGCTCGGGGCTATCGCTGCAGCGCTTCTGGTTCTGGCTTCCGCACCATCGGTACACATTCGGCACGCGGCGATCGACGAACGGCGGTCGATCTCGCACTCGATTTCGGACTGCATCCGTGATCGTTACACCGAATGTGCGGCATTCAAAACCGATTCCGTTGCGATTGGTCCGGCGGTAACGTACGACTATTACCTCGCTCTGGCCGACTGGAGGTCGATAGATGGCAAGAGGCGAGGCCAGGTGTTCCTCACTACGAAAGGATGCGGAATCTGGGATGTTGAGCTTGTCAGCATGGGACGTCCGTTGACGTCGCAAGCTATTGGCTCATTTCTGAATCGTGGGTCTTCAAGCGATGCCGCGCGAGGGAAGCAGGCCGGGATAGAACTGACCGCTGCATTGGCGCGGATCGACGCCGCAAGCGTCGCATACCTGCGGGTGCCGCCCGGCCAGTCGTGTTAGCGCACCGCCGGGACCCACATGACCGCGTGCCACGTGTTCGTCGTAGTCGATAGCGCGGTGCCGATGATCTCGCCCGACGGATCTATAGCGTATGCTTGTGAGCTGGAGATCGTCGACGGCGCGAACTGCTGCAAGTCGATCGCGCTTCTAGCGGTGCCCTTCCAATGCAGTGCGTGCAAGATATTCATCCCCGTGATATGGCCTTAGCCGATCTGGATCCCGCCGCGAGGATCTGCCGGGTTTGCATCTCGCCTTCATGTGATCGACGTTTATTCCACGCTTCGTACAAGTGCGCTTGCGCCCTCCAAATACGTTATCACATGGCGTCGGCACATCCGGTTCTTTTGGCATCTTGGCACTCGAATTCGGCGGCCCACCAAAGGCCCGTCGCGGCTGCAGACGAATGCGGTCAATACAGGATTCACTAATGCATACGGATGGCCGGCGAACCCTAAGGTTCATTCTCGTCATCGCGATCGCTCTTGCGGCGCTCGCCTCGACCTATGCGGCGCTCTCTATTTTGTGGACTCCGCGGGCAAGCCTCGGATTCGGACTCAGGGGCCGGACCGTCATCGGGGTCGCGCCGCAGTCGTCCGCTGGCTTGGAGGGTATACGGCCGCACGATCAACTCAGCAAGACGACGCCTCTCGGTGCGCACCTCCGGATGCTTTGGTACGACGACTATCGACCAGGCGAGACGCAAGCGCTGACAGTCGAACGTGGGTCGACGGCGCGCGACGTCGTCCTGACGGCCCAGCAACATCCCTTGCCGTTCACCCAAACGGCCGAAACGCTTATCGCTCTCCAACTCGCGAGCTACATCATCTTCATCGCTGTCGGAACGTGGCTCGTCCTCGTTCGGCCCGCGCGGTTCACCTGGGGATTCTTCGTCTGTTGTCTTGGACTGGCGGCAGCGCCGCCGATGATCGGATGGGCGGTCTCGGGCCTGAATTCCGTGCTCGGCCTCGTCGCCTTTTGCACTTGGATCGTCATCAATGACGTGGCCACCATAGGTTTTCTCGTCTTCGCCCTGCGTTATCCAAGCGACGAACTCGTCGGGTGGCGCGCACAGGTCGCGAGGTTCCTACCGCTCTTGCTCGCGGGGATGATCGCGCTCGATGCTTGGAGCGTGAGGGCGTGGTACACGGGCGACGCCTTACCGGCGTGGGCGACGTGGGCGAGCGACGCGGCGGGATTCAGCGCGTGCATCGTGGGCGTGTTGTCGCTCGTCATGACATACCGGTCCGCCACTCCGCGCGACCGGCAGCGCCTTCTGTGGAGCATCATCGGATCGTGTGTCGGCTTCATCGGCTGGTTCATGTCGATCGCGTTTGCGAATCAAGGGTGGTTCATCGCGAGCCGCATCTCGGGGTTCGCGATGCTCGCGATCCCGTTGTCGGTGGGCTACGCAGTCATCAAGCACCGCGTGGTCGACGTGCGCTTCGCTCTGAACAGGGCGCTCACGTTCAGCATCATCGCTTCGTGTCTCGTCGGCATCCTCGCGCTCACGTACTGGGGCACGGCATCCGTTTTGCAGCAGAGCCATGCGCAGCTGATCGTGCAGATCGCGATCGCGATGCTCGTGGGCGTCGCTCTGCAACGTATCTACGGTCGCGTAGAACGGTGGCTCCGGCATGCTTTGTTCCGCGGTCACGAGCGGGCCGAAGCGGCGCTCGACGCCGCGGCGGGCATCTTGGCCGTCGCGACGTCGTTCGATAGGCTCGACGCACTTCTCGCGGTGGAGCCGGCGGAGGCGTTGCAACTCGAATACGCCGGCGTGTATCGCAGCGGCCCCGACGGTGGGTTTCGGCGCGTCGCCAGCGCCGGTTCGAGCGCTTCGTTGCCCGACCGCATTTCTGCCGACGACTCGTCGACCGTGCGCTTACACGCGCAGTCTTTCTTCATAGAAGAAGCCGGCGTTCCGTTCGCCATCCTCGTGTGCGGTCCGCACCGCAGCGGAACCGTCCTGGATCCGGACGAGATCAAGATGATGCGCCGATTTTCGGATGCGGGTGCGCGCGCCTATCGGGGTTTAGCGATGCGTTCGCAGCAGACGAAGCGCCTCGCCGAGCTGTTGCAATCGGCTCCGCAGGTCGAGCACGACGGGCTTGCCGACTTCCTCACGGATCAGGTCATGAATTCGCTTGCGGCCGATGACCGCGCTATCGTCGTCGCGTGCGCGACCGTTCCCGACGCGACCGGCGATGAGATTGCGGAAGCCATCGGTTCCGGTTCAGTGAGTAATCGTGTAACCGAACTGCTCGCCACGACGCCATTCATCGTTCGGGGCGATGAAGGCTATCGAGCTCATCGGATGCTGGAGTCCGTTCTTCGCCGGCGCCTTCCGGACGGCGGTCGCGACGCGTTGACGCGCTGCGCTGCGCGTGCGTCGCGCGAAGGCGACCACATACGCGCCGCGCGCCGGTACATGCAGGCAGGCGATCGCGTGCAGGCGTTTGTTTCGCTCGAGACGTTCATGTCGAACAGCGGCCTCGAGCACCCGGACGTGACCGACGATCTGTACGCGCTCGTGGAATCCGCGACGACCGCCGAACTCAAGCGATATCCCAACCTGCTCGCGGCGCGCGTCTTCCGGCTGTGTCTGGTCGCGGAGAATCCGTCCGTGCGCAACGAGTCGCTTGCAGTTTGGCAAGTGCCGCTCGAAATCGATCGTGACGGTCACGACCGGCTCACCGCGAGCCTCGCGTTTGCCGTCTGCGAGTCCGGAGAACCGGAACGAGCGCAGCGCATGCTCGATAACCGCAAAGGCGCGCTCGGGAGCGCCGTCCGCGCGATTATCGAAGGCAAGCGAGGCGGCACGCGCGCCTGCGAGGCTCTTGCGCTCCAAACCGCGATGGAAGCGGATGCGTCGAGCGTCGCCGAGAGGATCGCATTGCTCGCGCGTTCGCAATACGTCGATCGGCTCTCCGGCCGCTGGCCGGAATCAAGGCTTCTCGCCGAGCGCATCGGCGCCGGGCACGGGCCCTGGTCGACACTGTCGCTGGTCGAGCAGCTCATTACTGCTTGGACCGCGGACGACGCCTCGTGTCGAGCACTGGCGCACAGCCTACTCGAGGAGTTGTCGGGCCCTGCAAAAGACTCGCTCGCGCATCTCGCGGAGAATGCGGGCGGCGGCACGCGGTCGCCGGCAACCACGTGTTATCCGAAGTATGCCGCGTATTCATGGTTGATGCGGGCGTGCAACGAGATCGACGACGCCGATGCGATTCGTTGTGCCGAACGCGCCGCGGAGAGCGCTGCGATCGCGAGAGAACCGTATCTCCAAGTCCTCACGCTCGCGTGCCTCAGTGAGCTTGACGCGGAACGTCGCTTCGCCCACCTCGCGAGCGCCGTCGCGACCGCGCGCGAGACCGAGGCGGATGCGTTGACATCGTCGATCATGTCGCTCGTCGCCGATGATATCGATGCGGGGATGCTTGCGCCCGTGATCGCTCGCATGCGCAGGCGCAGCGCGAGCGGTGCGCCGCCGATCACGGTAGAGGTCGCATCCGGCACGGTGAGACGGGGGCGAGAACCCGTCGCCCTTTCGGAAGGCGAGACGGCTCTGGCCATCGCGCTCGCTCGCTCACCGCGGCCGAGCGCGAGCGGCGAACTTGTCGAAATGCTGTGGCCCGACCTCGACGAGGCGAATGGCGCCAGGGCGCTACAGACATGCGTCTATCGCTTGCGGTCGAAGATCGGCGATCCCAACGCGGTCGAAAGCGTGGCGCAAGGATACCGCCTCAGACGGGGGACGACCGTCGACGTCTGGGAGGCCGATCGGCTGTTGGCGGAGTTGCCCGCAAGTTCGGCCCCGGACGAGTTCCAGCGCGCCCGGCTGGAAAGCATCGTTCGCCGCCTCGGGTCGGCTCGCCGGATGTCGAACTTCGCGTGGGAGTGGTACGCCGAAGTTGAGCGTCGCGTCGCGGATTTGCTGCGGCTCGCGCGACAGCGCCTCGCGGACGATGATCTCAAACGCGGTCGTGCGCAACGGGCGCTTGAGATCGCCCGCGACATGATCGCGGCCGACGAGTTCGACGAGTCCGCTCGCGAGCTGGCGATCCGCGCTCACCTCCTCATCGGCGACGTCGCCGAGGGCAGGCGCGAGTTCCGACGATACCGCGATCTCCTTCTCCGGGAACTATCGACCGAGCCGGCTGCGTCCCTCGCCGCGCTTCTGAAAATCGAAGACAGCCCCGAGCCGTAAGCGCTCCGTGAGCGGTCCGCAGCGCGCGACCCCGCGCGGTATTGGCCGCCGTCAGCCGGCCGTGCCTGCCTTCCCTTAGACTTCGAACATCAACGTACTGCACCGTCGTTCGCACGGCCGTCTGGGGGAGACACGTTCATCATGAGTCACATGCGAGTCAAGTTCTCTGTCGGCGCCGCCTTCGTAGCGGCGTGCGCAGCGTTCGCGGTCGCTGCCGCGGCGATGCTGCCCGCGAGCTCGTCTCCGATCGCAAGCACCGTCACCGTCACGGAGTGTTCGTCCAGCTCGCCGTGCATCGACGTCAGGAATTCAAGCACCGGCCAAGCGGTTCGAGGGAGCTCGGCTCAAGGCGACGCCATCTCGGGCCGGACGAAAGCGTTCAGCGCCAAAGGAGGCGCGCGTGACGTGATGGCCGGCGTGCTCGGCGAGGATGTGTCCGTACCTCCAGCCGGACAAGAGAACTTCAGCTCTGGATTGGCCGGACGTTCGCAGACCGGTTTCGGCATCACGGGCTTCAGCAAGATCCACGCCGGCGTCGTCGGGTCGACGACCAACCCTAGTCTTTCTGACGGCTACGGCACGGCCGGCGTCGAGGGCTTCGATCAATCCAACGACGGTGGCCAGAACAATCTGGGCGTCGAGGGCGGAACGACCGCTGGCACCGGCGTCTTCGGGTTCTCGTCGCTCGGCAACGGCGTTCGCGGCATCACGTTCAATCCAAGTTCGCAGAACCAACAGCATCGCGCAGCGGTCTTCGGGATCGACATGTCCACCGATGGCGGCGGGCTCAACTTCGGCGTCGCCGGCTTCAGCCCGGCGACGGGAATCGCCGGACTGAGCGTTGCCGCGCCGACAACCCAGGGCGCGCCGATCGCGCCGGCGGTCGCTGCCGTGTGTCTGAACGGCGGCGCAGCGATCCAAGCGGTGACGAGCCTCGCGCTTCCTTATACGTTGCTCATGACGCTGGATTGCGGCGGAAACCTCACCGTCTCGGGAACGATAATGTCGCAATCCGCGATGGTCGATACGAAGACGGTCGATGGACGCGACGTCGCCGCCTACCAGGCTCGGCAGACGCAAGCGACGATCGAGGACTTCGGTGAAGGTCAGATCGTCAATGGAATCGGTGCGGTGCGGCTCAACGCCGACTTCGCCTCGACGATCGATCGACGCGGCAATTACCTGGTGTTCATCACACCCGAAGGCGACAGCCGCGGATTATACGTCGAACACAAGACGAGCGCCGGCTTCGAGGTCCGGGAGAGCCAGGGTGGGCGCTCCACCATCGCGTTCTCGTACCGTATCGTCGCCCGCCCGATGGGTGCTGACGGGGACCGCCTGCCAGCGGTGAGAGATGTCATGGCGCGCGAGTCCGCCGGCGTCCATCGCTCGGGAGTGACGGCAGCGAAGATGTTGCGGCAGCTTGGGATCACGAAGGCGGCGTCGCCCTCAGTCGTCGGTGAATAACTTTTCGGCAGCGACGATGGGACCGTCGAAATACGGGATCCGAAGGTTGCTCGCCGCGCTTCGGAAGCCCGATATGCTGGAACGGCTGCCGCTCGCCGTTGAACTCAAGGTCGCACTCGGCGCGGCGACGGCGCGCGAAGCGGTGATCAAGGTGGTCGATCGGGCGTTCAGCGTGCGGACGCCGTCGAACGAGCTCATGCGAGCGGTGGTCGTTTCGGGCGATGTCGAGGGGAACAAGGCGTCGTACGTCGCGGCCACTCTCCACGTTTCGATGCGCACGCTGTTTCGTCGGCGCTCGGATGCCGTCGAGGCGATCGCGGCGGCGATCGACGGGATCGTCCATCATTCATCGAACGGATCGTACCTGCCGGAATAGCCGAGGTCCAAGAGCGGCCGCGGCCGAACGCGCTGAGCGATGTCCCCAGAGGGAAGGTCCTCAAGAGGCCCCGTCTTCGTTTTGTTTTTCGAAGCGGTGGCGACGCTGCTCTGCGTCGCGATCATCGTGCCTCCCGCAAACCGCGTCATGCTCATCGCGACGGTCGCGGCCGTCGAGCTCACTCCGTACATCCTTATCCTCAGTGCGATCGGGCTGTTCGCTGCGTTGCGCTTTGGGGGCCGCCTCAGGACACCGGTGGCCTCGCTAGCGGCGATAAACATACTGTTTTGCGCGATACCGATCGTCGCGACTGTGCGGTCTGGAATCCCGTTGCGATTGCCCGTGATCCCGAGAGCGAGCGACATCGTCGAGTTTTCGGTCCCGGTCGATCTCGGCGTCGAGCGAACTTCGATCCGCGCCTATCTGCCGCGCTCGGGTCAGAACAATCCGGTCGTGTTCGCGATCTACGGAGGGGCGTGGCAATGGGGTTCGCCGGACAATGATGCGACGCTCAATCGATATCTCGCGGCGAGAGGCTATGCGGTATTTGCGCTCGACTACAGACATGCTCCGGCTTATGAGTTTCCGACGCCGCTCGGCGATGTGCGGGCGGAAATCGCGCTCGTCACGAGCCAGGCGAAGAAGTATCGGATTGACACGCGACGGATGGCGATCCTCGGCCATTCGTCGGGCGGCCAAATGGCGGAATTGAGCGCGTTCGCTCCAGGTACGCCCTTCCGCGCGCTCGTGAGTTTCTCGGGCGCGGTGGATCTCACTATGGGATACGAGTTTCCCCCATCGCCCGATCCCATCGGCGTTCCGGAGATCATAAGCTCGTACATGGGAGGAACACCAGTTCAAATGCCGGGCCGCTACCATGCCGCATCTCCGATCGACAACGTGCGCTGCGGGTCGCCTCCGACATTGCTCATATATGGCAACAGGGACCACGTCGTAGACTTTCGCTCGGCGCTGAGATTGCGCGATGCGCTTCGATCGTGCGGGACCGACGTCACGCTGCTCGAGCTTCCATGGACGGAACACGGATTTGAGGACGTTCCTTGGGGCCTTCACGCGTCGATCGCGTTCGCTGAAGTCGAAACGTTTCTGCACCGTACGTTGCAGTAGAGAAGAACTGCTAAGAGTTTGGAGTCTGGCATGCCGCAAGCATCGATTCTCATCGCAGCGGTGATCATCGCAGGGCTAATCGGATACGCGCTGGGACGTGCGCGTGGCCGAGAAGGAGCGACCGGTCAAGGGCGTCTCACACTCGACTCGCCGCCGACCACCACGAAGACGGATCTCGCGGTTCCGACGTCGTCGACGTCTTCGGCCCTCGCCGATACCCTGGAATCGCTGGTCGCGTCAATGCCAGGAGCGGTGACGCCCTCGGTTCAAGCGGGCGCACACGTGTCCATCAAGACGGACGTCACAAGAATCTTCGAACTTCCGAGCAAGGATTTGGCGGAAGCGGTCGCAGAGCGGGAGCGCGCAAAAGGGATGTCGGTCGTCGTCGCACCTCCCGACGCATCGGGCCAGATGTGGCGCGTCACCGCGACGAAGTCGCAAAGCTAAACGGTCATTACGGTCCGGCGCTGCGGGCGGCTACGTGGAGCTCAGCCGCGCGAAGGTTGCCAATTCGGTCGCCTTGATTAGGTCGACGTAGTTGGCGCCCCGCACCACGTCGTTAGAGAATCGTTGAGGCCGTTTTTGGTTTCGTCTCCGACCCAGGCGACGTGTCCATCCGGCCGGATCAACACGGCGGTCGGAGCGGCGACCGTTCCCAATGCGGGCAACGCCCACACGCCGTCGTATTTCGCGTCGATCAGCCGTACACGATCCATCCACGGGGTGATGTCAAAGCCGTTTGGGTCGCCGAAGTTGAGCAGCACCGGCCGCGCAGCGTGCAGCGTGGCGAACACCCGCAGCGGGCCATCGGTTGTGACCAAGTCGAGGTCCGGCATGCGACGTCCGACAAGCGGGTGTCCGCCGCCAAGATCGTAGCGAACGTCCAGACCAGACATGCTCGCCGCGAAACGCTTGCGAGGTTCGTCCATGCGGAGAAGCTCTGACATCATTTCACGCAAGGCGTTGATACGGTCGTCTGCGCGGTTGCGAAGCACCCCTTGGGCCATGTTGTTGCGCAGCACGCTCGCGCCGATCGGGTGACGCTCGACGTGGTAGGTATCCAGGACGCTCTCTGGCGACGTCTTCTTGACCACTTGAGCAAGCTTCCATCCCAGATTCACCGCATCTTGGACACCGATGTTGAGTCCTTGGCCGCCGACCGGGCTATGCACGTGCGCGGCATCGCCGGCCAACAAGACCCGCCGGTCGCGGTATGCGGCGGCTTGCCGAGCCATGTCGGTGAAACGGGAGATCCACCTTGGGTTGTGGATTCCGTAATCGGTTTCACACACGGCGATGAGCGACTCACTCACATCGCGCAATGTAGGCTCGCTACTCGGTCCGAGTCGCTGTTCGCCCACGACGAGTCGCACTCCATCATCGTCCAACCTATTGAGCGCGTAGAACCCTCGCGCATCGTGGTGGATGCCTGCCACCGGCTCGCCCGTCATCTCAGCCTCGGCGATCAGCCAACTCGTGGTAGGATCCCATCCGGGAAAGTCGATACCGGCCGTCTTTCGGACCGTACTACGGCCGCCGTCGCAACCTACGAGATATTGCGCACGCATGGATCTGCCATCGGACAACTGCACGTCGACGGCGTAATCGTCCTGTCGGAAACCCGTCACCTCACACTCGCGATGGATACGCACCCCCAGTTCGTCGACCCACTCGGCCAGTAATCGCTCGATGTGCTTCTGGAAGAGCCCGAGCACGTAGTTATGCCGAGTCGGAAAGTCGCTGATGTCGAGCGAGGTGTCGGCAAAATGGACGACAGGATAGGTTTTCCCATGCGCTAGGAACCGCTCAGCGATGCCACGCTGATCGAGAACTTCGATCGTGCGCGAGTGCAGGCCACCCGCACGCGAGCCGACGATCTCTTGGTTAGCACGCCGTTCGACAACGGTTACGTCGACCGCGGCGAGCGCCAGTTCACCCGCCAGCATCAGGCCAGTCGGGCCCGCGCCCACAACGGTCACCTCTGCGTCCATACGTCCGGCATTGTACGACACGACCAGAGGCTTGCCGCAAGTCCCCATCCATGGTGTATAATGAAACTGGAGAAGAGCAGTGAAGGCGACTATTTAGTCGCCTTCGCTGTGTACTAGGCCGAACAGATCGTTGCGGTTACAACAGGCCGATGACGTTGTTCCCCGCCGGTACGACGAGCAAGCCCTCCGAAAAGGCCATGCCGCTTTGGGGCGCTGCGCCCAAGCTCAACGTCTGCAACGACTTTCCAGATTGTGCGTCAAAGACGTCGACATTGCCCGCTTGCGTGCCGCATACCAGTAGGTCGCCGGACAGCGTGTTCGTTATGACAAGCGGCGGAACGGAGAACGCGTCGCCACTTAAGGTCTGAACCCACTTGATGTTCCCAGTGCGGGTACTAAGGGCGACGAGCTGATTGCTATTTTGGATGAAGTAGCCGATGCCTTTTGCGAACGCCGGCGTCACCAAGCTATTGAACGTGCTTACCGGGGACCCGTTGGTCGCATTCAATGCCAGCCCTGGCGGACTGCTTGCCCACGATTCAGTGTACAGCAGACCTCTGTATAGCACAGCCGTGGCGCCGCCACCGCCTTCACAGCCGCCGGAGTAGTGCCAGATGAGCGTGCCCGTCGAAGGAGCGAAGTCGTATGTCTGTGGGCAGACATAGGAGACAAAAACTCCGGTCTTCGTGACGACCGGCGATGAGTCGTCGCCGTTCTCCACTGAGGCCGTCCATCTGACCGTACCGTCAGTCTCCCTCACCGCATAGACGGTGCCGCCGCTGCCGGCGCCGCCCGTATATACCATGCCGTTCCCGGTCGCAGGCGGCGACGAGAATGAATACTGACCCGGCATTTGCGTGAGCCACAACGATCTGCCGTTGCGCGCTTCGAAAGCGCTCATGAGGCCGCTTCCGGAAAGGCTGAATAGTTCGCCGTGGTCGTACGCCGTGCCGATGGACGACTCGTCTTTGCCCCAGAGCATCTTGCCTGTCGCCGCACTCAAGGCGTACACGAAGCTGCCACCGACGAAGACTCGTCCGTTCGCAATAACCGGATACGTAGAGAACTGACCGACCGAGGCTGTCCACTGAACCTTGAGTGGGAGCTGGATTGTGGGTCCATCGATGGCGCCCGTGTGCCTCGGGTTGATCTGATACGTGACTGCGTCTTCGGCCTCGCCCACGAAGTCCGGATCGGCGCCGCCGGTGGACTTCCCAAAGGCGGGACCGTGAACAAGACCCGCGCGAGTCGCGACGACCTGATGTGCGGGCGCATTTCCAGCCGATGATGGCACCGCGCTCTCCATGCTGACCGCACACGTCAAAAGCAAAAAAGCTACGACAGAAAGGTACTTCATTTGAATCCTCTCCCGATCGAGCAAGAATAGTTGCGGCACCAGTATAGGCGCAGCGCGGCGCCAAGTCAATTGCAAAGAATAACAAAAACCCTCGGACGCGCCAAGGGCTTTGGTTGCGGGGGCGTGATTTGAACACGCGACCTTCGGGTTATGCTTGCTACTTCGGCTTTCGCCGCTCCGCCGCCGCTCGACGGATTCGTAGTCTGGACTTTCCCTTCACCCCGACGAGTACGTCTGGGTGCCTGCCATCAAGTCTCTACACCTTCCTCGCATTGGCGAGGCTTGGCTCGGGATTACCCTGCTAACGGCTTCCCCGACTTTGACAGGTATCCCGTAAGAATCGCTTCTTACGGAGCCCACGATGCGATCGGTCACTATTCATGCAGCTCCAGCAGTGGCCGCTGCTTGCCGATCGCGAGTTTCGAGCCCGACGAGCTACCGGACTGCTCCACCCCGCGCTCCGTAGGTACAACGCTTCGTACGAGCGTACCTGTCGAACGATGTTGCATCCATCGACATTTTCGATAGTCGCCTGCGATACCGACACAAGCGAAGTCGGTGTGGCCGTCCAATCGAAATTCCTTTCCGTCGGTTCTGCTGTGCCGTGGGCGATCGGCGGCGTCGGCGCGATTGCGACGCAGGCATGGGCGAACACGACGTACGGCCCGCGTGGTCTCGCGTTGTTGCAAGAAGGCAAGGCTCCCGAGGAGGTCATCGATTGGCTGACTTCGTCGGACGAGCATCGAGACGAGCGACAGCTCGGCATCGTCGACGCGACCGGACGCTCGGCGACTTACACCGGCGTGCACTGCATGGATTGGGCAGGCGGCATCGCCGGAGCGAACTTCGCAGCACAGGGGAACATCCTCGCGGGCAAAGGCGTCGTCGACGGCCTTGCGAGCGCATTTCAACAAACGCGAGGCTACCTCGCCGATAGGCTCATCGCCGCGTTACGTGCCGGACAGGCCGCCGGCGGCGACAGGCGCGGGAAGCAAAGCGCCGCTTTGTACATCGCAAAACCGGGCGGCGGTTACGCCGGCTTCAACGATCGTTATGTCGACCTGCGTGTCGACGATCATCCGGATCCGATCGAAGAGCTCGCGCGCATCCTCGAGCTCCACAAGCTCTACTTCTTCAAGGCAGAACCGCATGACGTCCTAACGATTGATGCGAGCCTGAAGAATGAGATCGACTCGCTCGTAGCCCGGGCCGGCGCGAAGTCGCTCGTCGAGTTCATGCATCGCGAGAATCTCGAGAATCGAGTCCGCGACGACGACACGGTCGACAAACAGACGCTCGGCTATCTCCGCGATTTCGTCAAGAGGTGACGATCGACGTCGCGTCGTTCGCGGCGCGCATTCCAAAGGCTGAACTCCACGTCCACCTCGAAGGCACGATCTCGCCGGACGCGTACGTCCGCATCGCGCACCGCAACGGACTTGACCCTAAGGATGCCGATGCGATCTTCGCATGCCACGATTTTCCGTCGTTTTTGCGCGCCTTTCTCGACGTCGTCAAAGCGCTTCGACGGCCGGAAGATTTCGCCGAGCTAGCGACGGAGTATCTGACGCGTTCAGCGGCGGACAACGTCCGTCACGTCGAGTTCTTCATCTCGCCGGCGACGCAACGCAAATTCGCGCCCGAACTCGATGCCAATGCGATGATCGTGGCGGTCTGGTGTGCGTGCGAACGCGCGCGCAGGGAACGCGGCGTGACGTCTAGGCTCATCATCGATATGGTCCGCAACCTAGGTGAAGAAGAAGCGCTGCTCGACGTCGATCTCGCCGTGGCATCAGCGGACAAGGGAGTCGTCGGCATCGGACTCGGCGGCGACGAACGTCGCTTTCCGGCGCGCGATTTCCAACGCGCCTACGCAAAAGCGCGCGAGCGAGGTCTGCGCCGCACGGCGCATGCGGGAGAAGCTGCAGGCGCGGAGAGCATCGTCGATGCGGTCGAACTGCTCGGCGCCGAACGGATCGGTCATGGGGTTGCTGCAAAAGGCAAGCCCGAGGTCCTCGCACTGCTGCGCGGTCGCGGCGTCACGATCGACGCATGTCCGACGAGCAATCGATTCACAGCCGCCCTCGCGAAAAGCGAGGTGCATCCGCTCCGCGAGTTCCTCAATGCCGGCGTCAGCGTGACACTGAGCAGCGACGACCCGTCATTCTTCAGGACGAGCGTCACCGCGGAATACGAGCACGCCGCAGCGCTCGGCTGCGGCGTGGAGGAGATAACTGCGATCGCCAAAGCGAGTTTCGAGCGATCGTTTCTGCCTGCGAGCGACAGGCAGCGTCTAGTCGAGGAGGTCGACGCCTATGTCGACGGGCTCGGGATCACGCGATAACCCGAGACCTTGCCGCTCGCATCAAGCTTCATCTTGACGATGAGCGTGCCGTTCGAGAAATCGGCTTCGAAGTCGTAGGCGCCGTCCGGCTCGGTGCCGGTCTGCTTGAGGCCTTTATAGTCTCCGTGCTGGTGCATGAGGTCCGAGAGCGCGCCCAACTCTGCGCGCGTCACCGTCTTGGCGAGGTCCGGGGTGAAGTTCTTCGTCGCCGAGTCGATGTCGTCGTTGTACACTGCTCTCGTCACGTCGTCGGCCGTCCTCGACTCGCCCGAGCCGCAGCCCGCGAGAGCGAGGACGGCGCAACCGCAAACGATGATCGCCCTGATCGTCGTCATCTGTCTAGATCGTCCCCCAGCCGTAGCTGGTCACCGCGACCTGCTGCTCGCCGCCGACCGGAGTCGGATGGACGAGCGTCGTCTGTGCGACGAAGTTCGTCGGCTGTCCGGACGAGCCGTGCGGCTGCAAGACCGCGACCTGGCGGCGAAGTTGATCGACTTGATCGTGCTGGTATGCGACCTCGCGCTTCAGATCGGAAACGAGCGCCGCTTCGTTCGCGTACGCCTTCTTCTCGGAGTTATAGGCGGCAGTCGCATCGTCACGCTGCGCCGCGAGCGAGGCCTCGTTGGCCGCGTCCTGCGCGTATTTCGCATGCACCTGCTTGTTGTGGTTGATGATGATCAACGCTGCAGCAGCACCCCCGAGGATGATGTTGCGCGTGCTCGCCGCACCGTCAGCCGACACCGGCCCTTGCGGGGCAAGCGCCAGAAGCATAGCGGCGATAATGGAAACACCGATGATCCGCGATAGTTTCATGTAAGTGGACACCTCCGCACCCTGAGCAACGTATTTGGTATACCCAATTGTCGCGAGCGCTCCCTCGCCCTGTCCCGAAATACGCGTCACAACCAAGGATGCCAATTTGTACCTGAGACACCGGGAACCAAAAATATTCGAGCGCACGTTCAGGATTGTAGTCCTTTCTTCTTGGTGGTACACTATAAACTGGTGGGGTGGTCTAGCCCTTGGAAAGCCATTTTTCTTTGCGTTGCGACATCTGCGGCGAGTCGAAAGATAAGCTGGTCAGACTTCCAGATCAGCCTAGGCTTGTGATGGTGTGTTCCGACTGCCTTATGCTGCCGCACGAGAAGCCGTCTAAAGAACCGATCGAGTCCCGTCGGCGGAAGCGACCAAAACCGCCGCACTGATGCGGCCGTCTTTAATGTTAACGTCTCTTCCCCGCCTTCGGTTTTGGCTCGGACAGGGTCTCTAAGAAAGCTTGAATCGCGTCATTACGCGGTAAGGTGTTCTTGATTTTCTCTCGCTTCTCGGACGGGTCGCTCGTTGTTTTTTGTCAACAATTCCGGCAAGGATAAGCGAGCCTAATTCGGAAGTTAGGCAACCCTAACTCGCGCTTATAGGTTTGCCACAATGACTACGTCCGCCTTGAAATCGGCGCCCGCCGTCGCCCCCGACGAGCACGAAGTAAGCCCGAACGTCGAGATGTATCTCAAATCGATCGTCCGGCTGTTTGACGGCGCCGAACCCGTGCCGACATCGGCGATCGCCCACGAGCTCGCGGTCTCGCCCGCCTCGGCATCGTCGATGCTCAAGCGCCTCGACTCGGACGGTTACGTCCGGCACGACGGCCGGCACGGCGTCATCCCGACGCATGCCGGCGCGCGGATCGGCGCGCTCACGCTCCGTCGCCAACGGCTTGCGGAGCGGCTTCTCGTCGATTGTCTCGGCGTGTCGTGGGAGGCTGCGAGCGCGGAAGCGTGCCGGCTCGAGCACGCGATCTCGCCGCTCGTCGAGCGCCATCTAGCAGCGTTCATGGGGAACCCGACGACGTGTCCGCACGGTCATCCGATCCCGCGCGACGACGGATCGTTGTGGCAGCACGAGGACGCGATCGACCTCGCCGACGTCGCGCTCGGCATTCCCGCGGTTGTGCTCGAGGTGAAGAACGAGATCCCCGAACTGCTGCGCTTTCTCGACGAGATCGGCGTCAAGCCGGGTGTCAGCGTGTCGGTCGTATCGCGCGAGCGCGCCGTCGGACTTCAGAAGATCGAAGTCGGCGGTAAGCAGCACGCCGTTAGCGTCCAACTGGCCGCCGCCGTCGTCGTGAGAAACCCGCAAGCGTGATCTCGAAGATCTTACCGCGCGGCGGTGTCATCACTGCGGCCGCGCTCGTCATCGCGATCACCACCCTGTTCGTGACGCCGGCCCGTGCTCAGAACGATCTCTCGCCGACGGACGCGCAGATAGCGCAAGCCGAATCAGCGGCTCAGCGCGACTTCGATCTGCTTCCCGCCTTGCCGCCCGTAGCGACCGGTCATCTCAAGACGATCAGACTGATCGCGGAAGTGAAACCTTGGACGGTTGCGCCGGGGATCAGTGTCGACGCGTGGACGTACAACGGAACTGTGCCCGGACCGACGATCCACGTGCGCCAGGGCGATCGCGTCCGCGTTCTTTTCACGAATCATCTGCCCGAGCCGACGACCATCCACTGGCACGGGCTCGACGTTCCCGCGGACATGGACGGCGTTCCCGGCATGAGCCAACCGGCCGTCCAGCCGGGTCAGACGTTCGTCTACGAATTCACCGCGACCGATCCGGGCACGTACATCTATCACACGCACTACGACGATCTGTTCCAGCTCGATAGCGGGCTCTACGGCGCGTTCGTCGTCGACCCGGCGAAGCCGGCGAAGGATCGCTACGATCGCGACTACCTCATGCTCGTGTCGTCGTGGCGCATACACAGCACGGCGGAGAACTACTTCAGCATCGACGGCAAGAGCTATCCGCTGACGAAGCCGTTCATGGTGCGAAAAGGCGATCGCGTTCGCCTGCGGACGATCGACATCAGCGGAACCGAATTCCACACGATGCACTTGCACGGGCATCGCTTTCAGATCGTCGCGATAGACGGCCAGGACGTCGCGCCCGCGCAACGCCAGAACATGGTGACCGTCAATATCGGCCCGGGCGAAACCCGCGACCTCGCGTTCACCGCGAACGCTCAGCCTGGCACATGGATGGTGCACTGCCACGTCGCCGACCACATGATGAACGGCGGCGTCGGCCCCGGCGGACTTATCACGACGATCCAGTACGAAGGCGTACCATCGACGATGGGCTCGATGGCGATGGCGGACAAGATGCGCCCGATGCCCGCCGACGGCGGTGAAGGCGGAGGTGCGATCGGACCGCCGCTCGACGCGACGACGACGATCATCCTCGGGGCGATCGCCGGGCTGACGATTTTCTTCGGACTGCCGTTCGCCGCGATGAAGAACTTGCCGACTCGTGGCATCGCGTTTCTCAACGCGACCGCGATCGGCGTGCTGTTCTTCCTGCTCTACGACATATTGAAGCAGGCCGGCGAGCCGATCACGACGGCCCTCGCCGCGACGCAGGTCGGCGTGAGCGCCGCACCGTTCGTGACCCTTGTCGCGACGTATCTCACCGGCCTGACGATCGGCCTCGTCGGCCTCGTCATCATCTCGCGCTTCGCGCTCAACCGCTATAAGAGCGGCGGCGAGATCTCGCCGATGGGGCTCGCGATGACGATCGCGCTCGGCATCGGGTCGCACAATTTTAGCGAAGGGCTCGCGATCGGCCAATCAGCTGCGACCGGGGCGGTGCAACTTGCGGTCGTCTTGATCATTGGTTTCGGTTTGCACAACATGACCGAGGGCTTCGGAATCGCGGCGCCGCTCGCGGGCCGGGCACCGACGGGTTTTTGGCAGATCTTGCGCCTCGGTCTCATCGGCGGCGCACCGACGTTCCTGGGCACCGTCGTCGGCTATCGATTCACGTCGCCGATCCTGTCGGTCGCGTTCCTGACGCTGGCCGCCGGCGCGATCATGTGGGTCATCGGCGAGATGACGAGCGCCGGGCGGCGCATCGGCCACAAGGAACTCGCCGCGTTCGGCGTGCTCGCCGGCTTCATCCTCGGCTTCGGCACGGATCTCGTGCTCGCCAGCGCCGGCGCCTAGTCAAGACCGCGGTCTTGTAGCGGTCGAGCTTTAGCTCGACCGGAGACGACTTTGCTATTGCTAGACCGCGGCGGTCGAGATAAATCTCGACCGCTCCCTTTTTTCTTCGCGAGGGGAGGCCGCGGCGCTCGAGATAAATCTCGACCGCTCCCATTTAGAGCGAATGCGAGAATGCTATTCTTCGGTTGGAGAGGTCTTTGCGAGGTCGGCGATGTTCTTGACGACCGTCGCGTCCGCGAGCGTCGTCGTATCGCCGAGCGGACGGTTTTCCATCACGTCGCGCAAGAGGCGGCGCATGATCTTGCCCGAGCGCGTCTTCGGCAGATCGGGCGTGAACGTGATGTATTTGGGCCGAGCGAACGCGCCGATCTTCGATGCGACGTGTTTGCGAAGATTGTCGGCGTCCTCTTTCGACCCGATGCCGCCGCCCTTCAACGTGACGAAAGCGGCGATCGCCTCGCCCGTGATGTCATCCTTCTTCGAGACGACCGCAGACTCTGCGACCATCGGATGATCGACGAATGCGCTTTCGACCTCGGTTGTCGAGATACGATGGCCCGAGACGTTCATGACATCGTCGACGCGCCCGAGCAGCCAATAGTAGCCCTCTTCGTCGCGCTTGCAGCCGTCGGCTGGGAAATAGTAGCCGAGATGTCCGAACTTGCTCCAGTACGTCGTAAGATATCGCTCGTGATCTCCCCACAGCGTACGCAGCATCGCCGGCCACGGCTTCGTGATGACGATATAGCCGCCGCCTCCGAGCGGCACCGATCCTCCGCTCTGATCGACGACGTCGGCAAATACGCCCGGATACGGGAAGGTGGCCGACCCGGGCTTCGTCTTCGTGATCCCCGGCAGCGGCGATAAAAGGATCATGCCGGTCTCGGTCTGCCACCATGTGTCGACGACCGGACAACGCCCGCCGCCTATATGCTCCGAGTACCAGATCCACGCTTCCGGATTGATGGGCTCGCCGACCGATCCGAGCAGCCGCAACGATGTCATGTCGTGCCGTTTCGGATACTCCGGTCCCCACTTCATGAACGTGCGGATCGCGGTCGGCGCCGTGTACAGAACGGTCACCTTGTACTTCTCGACGATCGCCCAAAAGCGGTCCTTGTCGGGGAAATCGGGCGTGCCTTCATAAAGCACGCTCGTCGTGCGATTCGCGAGCGGGCCGTAAACTATGTACGAATGGCCCGTGACCCAGCCGATGTCGGCGGTGCACCAGAAGACGTCGCGCGCCGGGTCGATGTCGAAGATATATTTGTGCGTCGACGACACGCCGGTGAGATAGCCGCCGGTCGTGTGCATGATGCCCTTCGGACGCGCGGTCGTGCCGCTCGAATATAATATGTAGAGCGGATCCTCGGCGGCCATCTTTTCGGGCTCGCATTTGTCGCTTTGACGAGCGACGACGTCGTGATACCAGTGGTCGCGGCCCGGCGTCCAATCGACCGCATCGCCGGTGCGTTTAAGGACGATGACCTTTTCGATCGACGGCGTTGCTTTGAGCGCGTCGTCGGCGATGTTTTTCAGCTGGATCTTGTTGCCGCGCCGCCAGCCTTGGTCTTGCGTGATGAGCGCCTTGCACGCTCCGTCTTGGATGCGGTCGCGCAAGCTGTCCGCCGAGAATCCGCCGAAGACGACCGAATGGATCGCACCGATGCGCGAACATGCGAGCAGTGCCGCCGGCAGCTCGGGAACCATGCCCATGTAGATCGCCACGCGATCGCCGCGTTTGACGCCGAGTTCTTTGAGCGCGTTCGCAAGGCGGCACGTCTCGGCGAGAAGATCTGCATACGTGAACGTCCGAGTATCGCCGGGCTCGCCTTCCCAGGCAAAAGCGACTTGGCTGCCATGTCCGGCCGCGACATGACGGTCGAGGCAGTTGTACGACGCGTTGATGAGGCCGCCGTCGAACCAGCGTGCGGCCTTGCGCGCGTCATCCCATTGGAGAACTGTCTTCCATGGCTCGAACCAGTCGAGGCGGCGCGCTTGCTCGGCCCAGAACGACTCGAAGTCCTTTGCGGCGCGCTCGTAAACCGCCGGGTCTTTCCACTGCGCCGTTTTCTGAAATTCCGGCGACGGCGCGAACGTGCGTTTCTCCGCGAAGAGCGCCTCGATCGCTTGTCCTTGATCAGTCGTCTGGTCGGCCATGGTGCCCCTTTTGACGGCCTTTCAGGGCCACTCCTTGCCGTGCATGGAAGCGGTCCGGCGAAGCGAATGCACGTCGCCATATGGCGCAGGGCGTGCTCGCCGACCGCATCGCCGTCATCACGGGGGCGAATCGAGGCATCGGCTTCGCGATATTGCAGACTTTCGCGCGGGAAGGCGCGACGTGTGCGCTCGTCGTCAGAGATCGTGCAAAGGGCGAACGTGCGGCAAGCGACGTGGCAAAGGCCGGCGCCTCGCCGGTCGTCGTCGAAGCCGATATGGCGAACCGCACGGCCATCAAGCGGGCGGCAGAAGAATTGTCGCACCGCTTCGAGCGTATCGACCTGCTCGTCAACAACGCCGGCATCTTGACGGACGAAGATCGGAAGACGCCCGCAAGCCGGATGGAGTCCGCGATCATGGACGAGACGCTCGCGATCAATCTTTTCGGTCCGATCGCCATGAGCGAGGCGCTTCTGCCGAAGATGGTTCGCGGCTCGCGCATCATCAACGTCTCGTCGACGATGGGCCAGCTTACCGGCGGCAGCGCGGGCTATGCGCCCGCGTATTGCATCAGCAAGACGGCGCTCAACGCGTACACCCAAGCCCTCGCCGCGGCGGTCTCCGATAGCGGCATTCTCGTCGATTCGTTCCATCCTGGTTGGGCGAGGACGGCGATGGGCGGCCCAAATGCGACGGTCGATCCCGACCAGGCCGCCGCTGTCGCGCTCTTTCTCGCAACTCGACCGCCCGGGCAGACCGGACTTTTCTGGCGCCATCCCGGCGTCGTCATCGACTGGTGAAACGCAAAGGAGGTCACACTCAAATGCCATCTCGCCGATCGTTCATCGCCGCAAGCGCAGTCGCTGCGGCAGCGGGCCTCGCAGGCATGGCGGACACTTCGACCGAGGTCGATGCCGCCGCACCTAAAGGCCCGTCGTCCCTCGCGCTCGCTCAGGCGCGCTGGCTGCGGCAGGCTATGCCGAAAGCGAAGCTGAGCGACGAGCTCGTCGAGAAGATCGCGGGCGACATCGACGGCTATGCGCCGGTAGCAGCCGAGTTTCGCAAAGCGACGCTGCGGAATTGGGATGAACCCGATTTCGTCTTCACCGCAGGTCCCGAGGCGAAGCGGCGATGACGGACGTTGATCTCGCATTCTCCTCGATCGAGCAGCTCGGTGCGATGCTCCGGGCGAAGACCGTATCGTCCGTCGAACTGACGAAGATCTACCTCAAGCGCCTCCACACGATCGGCAAGTCGCTCAATGCCGTCGTCACGATCTTCGACGACCTCGCGCTCGTCGATGCCGCGAAGGCCGACGATCTCTTGGCGCGCGTCGGCGATCGCGCAGGGCCGCTCGTCGGCATCCCGTTCGGCGTCAAAGATCTTCTCGCCGCGACGGGCGGACCGACGACGTGGGGCGCGGCACCGTACAAGGATCAGACGTTCGACTACGACGCAACCGTGGTGAAGCGTCTACGAGCAGCGGGCGCCGTGCTCGTCGCGAAGCTCGCGATGATCGAGCTCGCGGGCGGCATGGGCTACGATCAAGCAGACGCGTCGTTCACCGGGCCGTGCCGCAATCCGTGGAACAAGAACTATTGGACCGGCGGATCGTCGAGCGGCCCCGGCGCGGCGACCGCGTCGGGCTGCGTCGCGTTTTCGATCGGTTCGGAAACCGACGGCTCGATCACGAATCCGTCGAGTTACTGCGGCCTGTCGGGCATCCGGCCGACGTACGGCCGTGTGAGCCGCCACGGCGCGATGGCGCTGTGTTGGACGCTCGACAAGCTCGGCCCGATGTGCCGCACCGCGAGCGACGCGCATGTCGTGCTCTCGATGATCGCAGGCTACGATCCCGACGATCCGACCGCGTCGAGCCTCAGCTACGACGGCTCGCCGCTTTTCGGATCGGCGCCGCTTGGACCCCAAGCCGTGCACTCGAGCATGGCCGCCGCGCAGCGGCCGATCACCGTCGGCATCATCCGTCATGCGACCGACAAAGTCCAACCGGAGGTGAGGAAGAACTTCGAGGCTGCGCTCGACACGCTTCGTATGGCCGGCGTCATCGGCGAGCCGGTCGAGATCGATCTTCCGAAATATCCATACGACGATTGCATTGGGGCGATCATCGCCGGCGAAGGCGGTGCGGCGTTCCGCGACATCATCCAGGACGGGCGAGTTCAGACGCTGTCCGACCCGGGCGGCCGGCGCGGCGGATACTCGAACTTCCTCGTGCCGGCTGTCGACTACGTCGACGCGATGCGCATGCGCGCGCCGATGAAATCGGCGTTCGCGAAGCTCTTCGAGCGGATCGACGTCATCGCAGCGCCGACCTTCGCGACGGTCGCGTTGCCGATCGACATCACGTTCGACAAGGCGTATCCGGGGACGAACGACACGCCGCTCATCAGCGCGTGCAATCTCATCGGCATCCCCGCCATCTCGGTGCCGTCTGGGTTCGGCATCCACGGATTGCCGACCGGGATCATGTTCGTGACGCCGGCGTTCGAAGAGCGGCGGCTCGCGTCGCTGGGGGCGGCGTATCAAGGTCGAACGCAGTGGCACACTCGGCGGCCGGCCCTCGCTTGACCTGACCGCGTGACGCGAACGCGTCATCTCTATGAATATTCTATGGAAACGAAAGGAGATAGGAGTGGAGGGCGGCAGTGGTGCCGCCCTCGAACATCGCAACTTCTAGGGCGGCCTACGACACGACAAAGAAAGAACACGATCAATGCGCCGCTGCATCAGCGCTGTCCTCATCATCTGTCTATTGTCCGCGTCGCTGCCTGCGCCGGCCTCGGCCATGAGCACGCAGGCGGAGATCCAATGGGGCAAGCAGCTCAACGACCAAGTCGATAGCCAGAGCGTCCTCGTCACCGACCCGTTCCTGACGAGCTGGGTGAACTCCATCGGTACGAAGCTCGCGGCGCACCGTGCGCGTACCGAGATCAACTACCATTTCGAGATCATCGATTCGAACGAGATCAACTCGTTCGCCCTGCCCGGCGGCTTCATCCACGTCGACATGGGGCTGCTCAACTTCGCCTCATCGGACGATCAGGTGGCCGGCGTCATGGGCCACGAGATGGGCCACGTCGAACGCGGTCACGTCACGTCGCTGCAGAACAAGGGCAATCTGCTCAGCATCCTCATCGGCGTGCTCTCGATCCTGAGCCCGATCGGCTATCTGCTCGGCGGCACTGCCGGCAATCTCGCCTACCTGAAGTTCTCACGGCTCGACGAGCTCCAGGCCGATCAGTACGGCCTACTCCTCATGTCCGAGGCCGGGTACGATCCGCGCTCGGACGTCGACACATTCGTCCAGCTCGCAAAGGTCGAAGGCGACACGGGCGACACCGACAAGTACTTCATCGATCACCCGGCTCCGCAGGACCGCGTCGCGCACTTGCTCGGCTATCCCGAGCTTTCGCAGGCGACGGCGTCGACGATAACCGCTGCAGCGATCCACGATACCGCAGAAGGGCGCTACACGTATGCGGCCGCCCGCTTCGATGAGGCGATCTCGAAGGATCCGAACGATACGCTCGCCCGCTCGGAGCAATCGTCGCTTCGCGTCGCGACATCCGAACTGCCGCCGAACGACGGCGGTGCGCCGCGCGGCATGTCCGCGGCGGCGTTCGAAACGGACGCCTCAGCGCCGGCTTCAGCTGCCTCGCAGCTCGTAGCGGCCGACAATGTCGCGAAGGACGATTTGTCGGCGGCCGAAGCGAGCGCGAAATCCGGCGGTCAGAAGGTCGAAACGTTCGTCAATCAGCTCGAACAGCTTTCAAACGCCGCCCCGAATCTCGGCGAGCCGAAGAAGAAGGGCAACAACCTCTCGATCGCCGTCGACGGCCTCAACAAGTTGACGCGCGACATCAACGGCACGATCGATCTCACGTCCGACGTCATGGGGACCGGACCCGGCCTCATCGACGACGTCCGCGGCTCGATGAAGGCGATGATGGATCCGTTCCGCGACGGTCCGCTGACGCCGAAGTACCAAGCGCTCCTGCCGTGGTACCCGTCGATGACAAACGGCTTGCGCCAATCGGCCGACGATATCGTCGACTCGATCAATCGGGCGGAGGCTGCGATACCGGGTGTTGAAGATCTCGACGCGCAAGGCGTTAGCCACCCGATCGCCGTCGCGAGCGACTTCTTCGCAGCGCTCAACCGGCTCGATACGACCGGCGGCGATATCTCGGCGAAGGACATGCCGGCCGTCCAGTTGGCGATGAACGCCGCGCTCGCCGAGTGGGATCACCGCGCAGTGCTCGCCGCGCAGGCATCGAACGAGATGTATGCCGCGCAGAGCCGCAGCCTGTCGACGCAGGTGACGCTCAACGATCTCGAGTCCTCACCCGATCGCTACGCCGCGTACCAACGCGCGCTCTCGTTCAGATTCCCCGGCGTGCAGATCCCCGACTATCAGGCCGCGCTCGCGTCGGGCGTGACGCCGGGCGAGCTCGGAGCCGCCGCGTGGTACGCGTTCGAGACGAAGCGACCGGTCTCGAAGATCCTCGCAGTCGAGCGGAACACCGGTGAAACCGTCGTCGATATGGCGCGACACGACGGGTTGTTCGCAGAATCGCTCGAGGTCGCCGAAGGTCTGCTGCTCGAGGACTACATCGAAAAGCCGTCGGACCTGAAGTCATCGTAGTGCGCTCGACGGCCGAGGTCAGGGAGCGGTCGAGATTTATCTCGACCGCCGCGGTCGTTCCCTCAGTCCCGGTATGGTTCGCATGAGAACGACGCTGATCGGTTGTCTCGTCTTCGCCGCATCGACGGTGCTGTTCGGCGTCATCTCGCTCATGTGGCACGACGCCGATACGTGGCAAACCCCGTTCAAGATATTGAGCATGCCATTCGGCACGGCGATCGGCGACTGCCTCATGGTGTTGCTCGTCGCGGGTGGGATCGGCGTTTTGTTCCCGCGCACCGATCGCGTGGCCTCGATCGTCTTGGTCGGCGTCTATTCGCTCTTCACGCTGGCCGCCGTTCCAGGGATCACCGCCGCTCCAGCCACGTACGGGTCGTACGTGGGTTTTTTCGAAGAGTTCGCGATGGTGTGCGGTGCGATCGCGTTGTACGCGGCGACCGAGGCGGACGCGGCGCAATCCGCGGCGCTCGGCCGCGTCGCTCGACTCGGGCTCGGGCTCTGCGCGGTCTCCTTCACGCTCGCGCAGATTTTCTATCTGCATTTCACGGCGACGTTGGTCCCGACGTGGATCCCGCCGAATCAGACGTTCTGGGCCGTGCTCACGACGATCGCGTTCGCGCTCGCGGCGGTGGCCATCCTCATCAATCGTCAGGCCCGCCTCGCGACGCGCCTGATGACGCTCATGCTCGCGCTGTTCGGTTTATTGATCTGGGTACCGGCGGTGGTCACGCACCCCGAAGCCCACGGGAATTGGTCCGAATTCGCGCTCAATTTCCAGATCACAGGCGCCGTCTGGATCGTGGCCTACCTGAAGTCGTTCTGATCCCGGTTCGTCAGTCGGCGGCGGCCGGTGACTCGAGGACCGTGGCCGGGACGACGGCCGGATCCTTGCGAGTCGCGATCAGACCCATCGTCAACGCGATGAGCGCGAAGAGCGCGGACGGCGACGACACGAACGGCGGCCCGTACGAACCGAGCAGACCGGTAGCGATGGGCGGCATCACGACGCCGGACAAGTTGTCGAGCGACGATCCCGTACCGAGGATGACGCCTCGTTGGTTCTCGGGCGTCCGATTGGCGATGAGCGAGCTCAAACAAGGACGCGTCAGCGCCATGCCCGCGGAGAAGGGCACCATCATCAGCATCGCGGTCCATATCGAATGGACCAGCGGCACCGCGCAAAAACCGAGGATCGTAATGGCGATGCCGAGGTTGGAGCAGCGCCGGTCGCCGAGCGCTTCACTGACAGGCCCGACGACAAAGGCCTGCATGATGACGTTCGACACCGAGAAGCCGGCGAAGAAATAGTAAAGCGAGGTCGGATCGAAACCGAGCACGGCCTGGAGGAACAGCGCGAACACGCCGAACATCGCGTAGATCGACAGCGAATACATCCACTGCTGCCACAACAGCGGAGCGATTTCGCCGTGTCCGAGCGACTGGAGTATGTCGCCAAGCGTCGCGACCTTTGTCCCCTCGGAACGCGACTCGGGCAACATGAAGATAGTGAGTATCAGCGTGACCAACTGGAGCGCGGCCGCGAAGAGGAACGGCGCCGGGAAGCCGTAGCGGGCGTACAGCGGCGCGCCGATCAGCGGGCCGAAGATCATCCCCATACCGAACGCGGCCCAGACCAGCCCAAAGGCGCGCGAGCGGAGCGCAGGCTCGACCTTATCTGCGACGTACGCCTGCGTGACGCTGATGTTGCCGCCCGACGCGCCTTCGACGATGCGCGCCACGAAGACCATGGGGAGCGACTGCGCCAACGCCATCATGACCCAGCCGATCGTCGCGCCTACCTGCGACACCATCAAGACCGCTTTGCGGCCGATGAGGTCGCTGATCCGTCCCCACACGAAGCCGCCCAAGAACTGAAAGGCGGAGTAGGCCGAGAACAGGAGCCCCGCCTGGAGGTCCGTCGCCCCGAAATGTTTGCCGAAGATCGGCACGATCGGTATCAGTATGCTGAAACCGAAGATGTCGATGAACGTGATGCCGAGGATCGGCAGCAGGCGCAAGACGAGATTCACGCGCGGTTCTTTCGCTTCGGCGATGAGCGGCGACCTCCACGAAGACTGAGGGCGCGACGGGCACCTGCCCTAAGGAGCAGGAAAATCCGGACGTGCATCCCGCTCGCTAGAGGAGACGAGGAAGCGCCGTCCGCATCCGCGCCCCGATGGGCGAAAACGATCACGGTCGTCCGGAGCGGCGCTCGCACAAACGCGATCACCTCGGCGGACCCGATGTGTCTTGGACCTTCGAGGCGCTCTATAACTCGCCGTCGGAGTGGAACGTCACCGCCCGCTGGATGGACTATTCGCCCGACACGAGTCCGCCGTACGACATCCTCGACGCGATGCTCATCGCGGACGAGGTGCGTTGGCGCGCCGCCGAGCTCATCGCCCTATTGCATCTGAAGTTGAGGACGCCTGAGCAGGTGCGCCGCGCGCTAACGCTTGCGGATTGCATGCGCTGGATCTCAAAGGCGCTCGACCCGCCGCGCTACGGGAAGCGTCCGAACGGCACGCCCGAGATACCGACCGAGACGAAGACGCAGTGCCTGCGCGTCGCCGACATGAGCGACCGGGTCAATACGGCGCTGCGCCGCGCGACGAACACGGCGTGCGAGCTCGACGATGCCGTCGCGCACGCGCACATCAGCGCCTTGAGCGAGATCGGCGAGATCGCCCGAACGCTTTATATGCGGTGGTATCACGAAGCCGGATACGGTCGTTCCTGAGCGCGCCGATCGGCGCCGCTTCGATACATTCATATAGCCTGTGACGGAGCGCACTGCGCGCCGACGGCGACCAATTCCAACCTCGCGTCGCAATGAGCTGTAACGAACGGGTCTTCGCGCATATCCTATCGACAAGAACGCTCGATTTGGAGAAGACGAAGATGAGCCACATCGCCTACGCAGCCGCCGCCTCGATCGCTTTCGTAGCGACGTATAGCCTGAGCCCGCTCGTCGCGGTCGGCATCGCGGCCGTCGGCGCCGCCGTCATCACGGGCATGATCGCCGTCGCTCTCCGTCAAGCTGAATTGCGCGAGATCGAGCATGTCATGAACATCATCGATGCGTGCTCGGTAGCGGATCACCAAGGCGTCGAGCCGCTGCGCCTCGTCTCGTAGTCCTTCGGAGGAGCATCCGTGCTCCGGACAGGTCATCTCGGCGCGGACCGCTCACTTGGCGGTCCGCTCGATTTTCTCGGCCAAGCGCCGGGAATGCTCGCCGCCTGCGCGAATCGCGCGGTAGTGACCGCAACGCGACCACCCGCGCTCGCCGCCATCTCGATCTTATCGATCCTCATCCTTTCGGTGACCGGCCTCGCACCCGAGATGTCCGCGCAGCAGCCGCGGACGATCAACGTAACGTTGAGCGGAGCGACGCCGAGCGTCCTCCGCGTCGACGCCGACACGTTGTTCCACACCGTCGCCTCCGACTTTTTCCTCCAAGACGACGGCGAGATGTACGTCCAGACGGGCGATATTCCGGCGATGTGGCTGCGCGACTCGTCAGCGCAGACGTATCCGTACGTGCGCTTCGCCAACGAGATCCCGGCGTTCAGGCCGATCATCCGAGCCGTCATCGAGCGCAACGCGCGCAACGTCCTCACGGATCCGCACGCGAACGCGTTCACCGCCGGGTTCAAGGTGTGGGAAGGGAAGTGGGAGCCCGACTCGCTCGGCTATCCCGTGACGCTCGCCTACGCTTACTGGACGAAGACCCATGACCGGGCGATCTTCACGCCACACGAGCGCTGGGCGCTCGAGCACACGCTTGCGACGTACGAGTGCGAGATCCATCACGAAGCGTGCTCGGATTACCGCTCCCGCTATCTGCCGAACCACGGCGCGGGCGCTGCTTACGCGGAGACCGGGATGGTCTGGGGCGCGTTCCGCCCATCTGACGATCGCGTCAAATATCCGTTCAACATCCCGCAGAACATGTTCGTTTCGGTCGCCCTCGAGGAGATAGGCGAGCTCGCGATCGCCGGCTTCGGCGATCCGCACATGGCGACGATCGCGATGGATCTTTCGAACAGCGTTCGCGCGGGCATCGAGCGCTACGGCGTCATCTACGACTTCAATCACGGCTGGATGTACGCGTACGAGGTCGACGGCCTTGGCGGCTTCGAGCTGATGGACGATGCGAATCTGCCGAATCTCGTCTCGGCCCCGCTTTGGGAATACGTCTCGCCGTTCGACCCCGTATACGAGAACACGCGCGCCTTCGCGCTTTCGAGCAGCAACCCGTACTACTACACCGGACGCTTCGCGACCGGCCTTGGCAGCCCGCACACGCCGACCGGTTGGGTTTGGCCGCTCGGGCTGATCGGCCAGGCGTTGACGTCTCGAAGCCGGCCCGAGGTGACCGCGCTCATCAAGATGATCGAGTCCACCCGAAGCACCGACGGGTTGATCCACGAGAGCTTCGACCCCGACGACCCCGCGCGATTCACGCGCTCGGAGTTCGGCTGGGGCAACGCTTCGTACGCCGAGCTCCTATTCAGAAGCGTCGGTGGCGTTCCGCCGCAGCCGTCGCACGTCGATCTCTTCCCCCACGTCCTCCCGCACTTCGTGCCGCCGATCGTCGTCGACTCGTTCACCGATCAACTCTCCGTACAAGGAACGCTTATCGAAGCGCTCCGACAAAGCGTCCTCTAAAAAGGGAGCGGTCGAGATTTATCTCGACCGCCGCGGTCTTGCCTAAGTGATAAGGGGAGCGGTCGAGATTTATCTCGACCGCCGCGGTCTTGCCCAAGTAAAAGGAGCGGTCGAGATTTATCTCGACCGCCGCGGTCTGTCGTGATAGGTCGTCTTCGGTCGAGCTAAAGCTCGACCGCTACATTTTCGTCGCCAAGGCGCGGTCGTCTTCGGTCGAGCTAAGGCTCGACCGCTGCATTTTGTCGCCAAGGCGCGGTCGTCTTCGGTCGAGATAAAGCTCGACCGCTCCCCTCCGGCTCAATGCGAGGTCGTCTTCGGTCGAGCTAAAGCTCGACCGCTACATATCGGGAGGGGCGGTTTTTGGATTCCATTGATGCTCGGTTTCGCCGAGCACATGATTGACCCAGCGCGCCCACACGAAGAGCGCGTCAGAGAGCCGGTTGACGTAGCGCATGACGACCGGCTCGATCGGTTCGTCGGCGGCGAGCTGCACGAGTGACCGCTCGGCGCGACGGCATACCGTCCGCGCGAGATGAAGGAATCCACCAGCGTAGGATCCGCCCGGATGGATGAAGGTGCTCAAGGGTTCGAGATCGCGCTGCATTCTGTCGATCGCCGTCTCGAGCGCGTCGACGTAGCTCTGATCGATCCGCGGCATGCCTTCGCGGCGGTCCTTCGGCAACGTCGCGAGGTCGCTGCCGAGATTGAACAATGCGTCTTGCGTCCAGGCGAGAAGCGAGTCGAGGAATGCCGTTCGTTCGTCTACAGGCCTATCGGCGAGGGCGCGTCGCGCCAGGCCGATGACGCTCGAACACTCATCCACAGCGCCAAAACACGCGATTCTCGGATCGCTCTTCGCGACGCGCTGACCGCCGACGAGTCCGGTCGTGCCGTCGTCGCCGCTCCGGGTGTAAATGCGAGTGACGCGCGCCATGCGCGGTCGTTCGCTGGAACGAAAAGGAGGTCCGCTTCGTACTCTTCAACAGGAAAAGCCATGATTCTCGCGACGTTTATCGCCGCCGCGCTTTTGTCCGCAACCAGCGCGGCGCCGACGCCCACGACCACGCCATTCCCAGCGCCGGTTCGCTTGCCGTTCGGCGGCAGGCCCGTCGCGACGCCGACGCCTGCAGCGCTCCCGTCGGTCGCCGCGCTCACCAACGATCAGATGCGCAAGATCGATCAGATCGCCATCCAATCGCTGCAGGCCCAAGCGGTCGGCGGCATATCGCTCGCGGTCGTGCGTGACGGGCGCGTCGTCTATTCGCGCGGTTACGGACTCTCGTCGGTCGAGCTGCAACAGACGATGCGCGACGCGTCGCTTTTCCAAGTCGGCTCGATCACGAAAGAGTTCACGGCAGCCGTCATCCTGTCGCTCGTCGAGGACGGGCGGCTCACGCTCGACACTCCGCTCGCGAAATTCGTGCCGGACTTCCCACGCGCGAAGGACATCACCGTTCGCGATCTTCTTTCCATGCGCTCCGGCATTCCCGACTACACCGATCAGCCGACCTTCGCCAAAGCGGCATTCACCCCGACGACGCCCGACGCGATTATCGCGACCGTGAAGCAGCTGCCGCTTGATTTCGATCCAGGCACCCAGTGGGAATACAGCAATACGAACTACGTGCTTCTCGGGATGATCATCGAGAAGGCCGACGGGTCGTCGTACGTCGACGAGCTCTTCACGAAGATCGTCAAGCCGCTCAACATGCTCGTCACGACGTACGGCAATGCGGGCGCTTCATCGCCGGACATGGCGACCGGCTACATCTTGCAAGGCGACCGCATGCGCCCTGACAAGCCGTGGGACCTCGATTGGGCGTACTCCGCGGGCGGCGTCGTGTCGAACGTCCTCGATCTTGCCGTCTGGGATACCGCGCTCTTGAAGGGCAAAGTGATCAACGACGCAGACTTGCGCCAGATGTGGAGCCCGACGATCTTGAGCGACGGCACAAGCGTGCCTTACGGATACGGCTGGACGATCGAATCGCTCTACGGCCACCGCGAGATCGACACGAATGGCGGTCTACCGGGATACAACGGCCGCAACGCGACCTTCCCGAACGATGGCTTCGACGTCGTCGTGCTCGGCAATTCGCAGTCGTTCGACGCGGGGCCGATCGTGCGTCAGATCTTCGCGATGTTCTTCCCGCCGACGCCGGCGCAGATCGCGGCCGAGCAGTCCGGCGATTCGGCCGCTGCGACGCGCTCGCGCTACATCTTCCGCCAGCTCCAAGCGGGAACGTTGAGCGGAAGTCAGCTGCGCCCAGAGGCGGCAAAACGCCTGACGCCCTCGTTGCTCTCGCAGGCGAAATCGCAACTCGGCAAGCTCGGCGCGCCCGTGAAATTCGAACAGACCGACAAGTACCTGCTCGGGACGCAGACGGTCTATACCTATAGCGTGACGTTCAAGCAGGGGGCGATCGGCTTCGTCGTCGCGCTCGATGCCGCCGGCAAGGTCGGTTCGCTCACGGTCGAGCCGATATGACGTTCGCGGCGCTCGCGGTCGCAGCAGCGATCACGGCCGCCCAAAGCCACGCGATCGACGGACTCGTCAAGAAAACTCTTGCGAGCGAGCACATCGCCGGCGCGACGGTCGCCGTCTCGGTGCGCGGCAAGATCGCGTTCGAAAGCGGCTACGGATTCGCCGACATCGGATCGAAAAAACGCGCCGCTATCGACACCGCGTATCCGATCGGCTCGATCACCAAACAGTTCACCGCCGCGTGCATCCTGCTGCTCGCGCAAGACAAGAAGCTCTCTCTCGACGACCCGATATCGCAATACGTCCCTGGCCTGCCGTGGGGCGAACGCGTGACCCTGCGGCATCTGCTCGACCAGGAATCCGGCGTCGTCGATTTTCGGCTCGGGTCGATCGACACATCATCGCGGCTGTCGCACGACGAGGTCGTCGCACGGCTCGCGAAAACCGATCTGCTCTTCCCGCCCGGTTCGCGCTACGAGTATTCCAACTCGAACTACTATCTGCTCGGCCTCGTCGTCGAAAAGGTCTCCGGGCAGACGTATCCGGCATTCCTCGATTCGAGAGTTCTCAAGCGCGTCGGTCTCGCCGCGACGTTCTACAATGACGGCACGCGGACCGATGCGCCGCTCGCGTCCGGCTACACGGCGACATCGAACGGGCCTCAACCCGTCGCGGCGGAAAGCGCCGATTGGGGTTATGCCGCCGGATCGATCGCGAGCACCGTCGCGGATCTGGCGAGCTGGGACGACGCATTGCGGGTGCCCGGGCTTCTCGATGCCGGATCGCTGCGCGAGATGTTCACCGCGGGTATCCTCGATAGCGGCGCGGCGACCGACTACGCGTTCGGATGGGTCGCCGTCAGGCACAATGGCCGTCGACTGTTCTGGCACAACGGCGAAGTGGCCGGCTTTCACGCGATGAATGCGGCCTTCCCCGACGATCGGACCGACGTCATCGTCCTGACGAACACCGGCAACACGTTCGCGGCAGATCGTCTCGCGCTCCAGATATTCGACGTCGTCCACCCGTTTGCGCCGTCGAGCGCTGATCTTGCCGCCGTCAACCGCGCGCGCGAGTGGATCGGCCGGATCTCGCGCGGCGACATCGACCGCACGCAGCTCACCGATCAGATGAGCGCGGTCATGACGGACGACATCGTCCGATCGGCCGGCGCGCAGTTGCGCGCGCTCGGCGTTTTGAAGAGCATAAAAGAAACCGGTGTCGACGAGGACGCGAGCGGCCGCAGCTACGGCTTCGACGCGACGTTCGCGAAGCGTGGGATCCACTTGATCATGGGTATCGACGCTTCGGGAAAGATCTCCGCGCTCTCGATCGGCCTCTAGCTCGCGGCCTGCCAGCCCGCGCACGCCCGACATTCCTCGTACGTCGTCGAGAGGAATTCGCGCAGCGCCGCCACCGGATCCGCCGCCGTCCGAACGACGTCGAACGGCAACAGGAACAACCCGATCTGCTCGTTCCATGCAGCGCCGCTCGGTCCGATGACGCGGCGCTCGATGCCTTCGGGTTTCGGGTAGACGTACGCGCCGAAGGCCGGCGCCGGATAACGGAAATCGCCGGGCCAGTATCCCGCGTAGATCTCTTCGACATCCATCGCGATCTGCATCATGCGGCTCGCCCCGGGCGGCGGTGCCGCGGTCTTGCCCGAATAGCGCGTGTATGCGAGGTCGAAACCTCCCCAGAAGAATTGCACCGGCGTATGACGGCCTTCGAACGGCGCCCGGTGTTCTTTTATCACGGTGTCGGCGAACGAGAGCTGGCGGAAGAAACGTGTGACAGCGCCGGCGTCGTACGACGAGTGGACGTCGTCCTTGTCGAACGCGATCGGGTCGACCACTTCTTGCGGGATCGGGTTGATGTCGACGATGATGTCGATCGCTTCGAGCAGCGCGAAGAGATCCTCGTAAAAGGAAGCGACGGTGCGCGGCTCGAGTTTCAACGACCGCTCGCGGCCGTCGCTCGACCGGAGCTGCAGCTCGTGCGCGACGAAATCGACGTCGATCTGGAACGTCCTGTCGCGGTACGGCACCGGACCGGTCGTGAGGCCGCGCGAGGTCACGAACAGCGTGACGTGCGCCCACTCGGGCTCCGGCGGCGACAGCGCTATCTTGAGCTTGCCGATCATCTGCATGTAGAGCTGAAGCGTGTCTTTCGTCGCGCGCCACTCTTCGAGCGGCAGGGCCGGCAGGGCCGGCGCGATCACCACATTATCTCGTCGATGTAGCACCACTTCCAATCCTCTCCAGGCTCGAATGACGCCATGATCGGATGGTTGCTCGACCTGAAATGCTTCGTCGCATGTTTGTTCTTCGACTGATCGCAGCAGCCCACGTGCCCGCACGTCAGGCACTCGCGCAGGTGCAGCCAATCGTCGCCAATCTTCAAGCAATCTTCGCAGCCGCGCGAGCTCGGGGTGACGTCGCGGATGCTATCGAGGTGGGTGCACTGCGCCATGCCGTTGCCTTCCATCGGACGTGGGGACGGCGGCGCTTGGGCGGGCGGGCGGCATTATCCCGCCGCACGGGGTGGTCGACGCTCGGTCGCTAGTAGGCGAATTCCGTGACCGCGTCGGGGGTCGGCCCCGACACGAATCCGACGCGCGTCTTCGGGTTGACCTGGAGCTCGGGCGTCACGCCGAACGCCACGAAACCGGTTATCGACTTCTTCAAGTTTCCTTGCTCGTCGTAGATGTCGACGACACTGCCGGACGGACCGACCGTGCCGTTCGGCTGCGCGACCAGGAACAGGTGGTGGATGGGATCGACCACCACGGCCTCCCCCGAATTGAACTGGTTGCCCTCCGAGCCGGGCAATTGCACGGCGATGCCCGACCCAGTCGACAGGTCGTAGAACTCCACCGACGCGTCGAGCTCGGTCGTCGTGCACGCGATCCCGTTTGCCGCGTCGACCGCGATGCCGTTGACGAAGCCCGAATTGAACGGCGGGATAGGCACGCCTTGGAATCCCTTCACGTGGCCAGTCGTCAGATCGACCATCTCGATGTCGGGAACCGAGCCCCCCACCGTGCCGCCGTCAGGCGATAGTCCGAAGATCGCTTGCCCGGACCAGACGTCTTGCGCAAGCTGCAGCCCGCTGTTCAAGGCGAAGAGCGTGGGGTCGAGATGGAAGACGTGCCCGAACGTGTTCGCGGCGACGTCCGATGTGAAGATCAGCGGCGCGCCGGACTTCGTGGTCCCGAAGATGACCGCTTGCGGCGTCGATTGATGATCGTCGGCGGTCTGTTGGATGAGCAGGTTCGCGCGATTCGGCGGCGTCCACGTCGTCGTGAACGCTTGCCCCGTCACCGGGTTCAAGACGTGGAACGTACGTCTGATTTGCAGGAAGCCTAGGACGTGCTCGTGCTCGATGAGGCCGGCGTCGCCTCCGAAGATCCCGAGATCGACGAAGTCGTCCATCGTGTTCGTGCGCGCGACGACCTTAGTGATCGTGGCCGTCGACTGGCTGAACGTTTCGACCGATGACTTGACGTTGCCGCCCGACACCGTTTCCGAAGACGCCAGCAGTCCATCGTCGCCGTTCAGATCGATCGAGAATCCGAACACCTGTCCTCCGTCTGCCGTATGGAGTACCTTGCCGGCGGTGAAGCCCGATTCTGTCATGCGTCCGAGCGCGGAGGGGACGAACTCCGGCAGTGCGATACGGGCCTGGTTCGCGAACGATGCCCCGGTCGACGCCGTCGCGCATACCAGCGCGACAAGACCGCAGGCGAGTCGAATCATAGGGTTCGGCATGAGACTCAAGGCGAATACCTCCGGCTTTAGAGCTTAGGGGCTCGCCGTGAAAAGCGCATGAAGGCGCGAGCCCTCCTCTTCTAGCCGACGCTACTTGATGAGCCCGAGTTCGCGTCCGACCTTTTTGAACGCGGCAAGCGCCTTGTCGAGATGCGATTGCTCGAGCGCCGCACTCATCTGGACGCGGATGCGGGCAGAACCTTCGGGCACGACCGGGAAGCCGAAGCCCGTGACGAAGACGCCTTCTTTGAGCAGCATGTCGCTCATCTTGATCGCGAACGCCGTCTCGCCGACGATGATCGGGATGATAGCGCTGTCGCCGTCGAGCGGCTTGAAACCGAGCGACGCAAGTCCGGCGCGGAAATATTTTATGTTCTGGCGCTGTTTGGCGAGCAGGCCCGGATTCGCATCGAGCTCGCGGATCGCTGCGAGCGCGCTCGATGCGACGGTCGCAGGCAGCGCGTTCGAGAAGAGCATCGGCCGCGATTTCTGGATGAGCGTATCGATGAGCGCCGCAGAACCGGCGACAAAGCCGCCCGCGGCCCCGCCCAATGCTTTGCCGAGAGTTCCGGTGATGATGTCGATCTGGCCGGTCAGCCCGTGGTGTTCGATCGTGCCCCGGCCGGTCGCGCCCATGACCCCTGTGCCATGGCTGTCGTCGACGATCGTCACGCCGTTATAGCGCTTCGCGAGCGCGACGATCTCGGGAAGTTTCGCGAGGTCGCCTTCCATCGAGAAGACGCCGTCGGTGATGATGAACTTCGGCATGTCCGGCGGCAGCGCAGCGAGCTTGCTCTCGAGGTCGGCCATGTCGGCATGGCGGTAGCGAAGTCGCTGCGATTGCGTCGCCATGCGGCAGCCGTCGATGATCGATGCGTGGTTCAGCTCGTCCGAGACGATCGCGGTCCCCTCGACGGCGATCGTCGGGATGAGGCCCGTGTTCGCGTTCCAGCACGAGACGTACGTCAGGGCGTTTTCGGTGCCGAGGAATGACGCGATTTTGTCCTCGAGCTCGCGATGGATCGAAAGCGTTCCGCAGATGAAGCGCACGCTCGCCGTGCCGGCGCCGAATCGCTTGAGGCCCTCGATCCCAGCGGCGACGACTTTGGGATCGTCCGCTAGCCCGAGATAATTGTTGCTCGAGAGGACGACGGCGTCACCCGCCTCCTCCATATGTACGGTCGCTTCCATCGGCGTCGTGATGTGACGGAGCACCTTGAGCGTGCCTGCCGAGCGCAACGATTCGAGATCCGCCTTCAGCTTGCGGTCGTACGACTGGTTCATGATGCGATGTCCATGACGATCTTCGCTGCCTTGCCGTCTTGCAAGAGGTTGAAGCATTCCTCGAAGCGTTCGAACGGCAAGACGTGCGTGATGATCGGCCCGAGGTCGACGCGGCCGGAGACGACGAGCGCCTGCGTCTGGTACCACGTCTCGAACATCTTGCGCCCGTTGATGCCGAGGACGGTCAATCCCTTGAAGATGATGTTCTCGGCGAGGTTGACGCTGACGTTGTCCGATGGAAGTCCGAGCAGCGCAGCGCGTCCGCCGTTACGGACGAACCCGAGCCCCTGATTGATCGCCGCCCCGCTGCCGCTCATCTCGAGCAGCACGTCGGCGCCGTCGCCGTTCGTCTCCTCGAGGATGCGCTGCTGCAGCCCTTCATCGCGCGCGTCGAAGACGCGGTCGGCGCCGAGACGTTTCGCGAGCTCGAGCTTCGCCGGATTGATGTCGATCGCGACGACCTTCGCCGCACCCGCTGCGCGGGCCACCGGTATGGCCATGAGCCCGATCGAGCCGACGCCGGTGATGACGACGCTCTTCGTGCTCACGCCGGCGGTCATGACGCAGTGCACCGCGTTGCCGAGCGGATCGAAGACGGCCGCCCACGTGTCGGGCACTGAGGCGTCGAGTTTCCAGACGTTGTTCTCGGGCATCGAGATGAATTCGGCGAAGCAGCCGTCGCGATCGACGCCGATGATCTTCACGTGCTCGCAGATGTACGCCTGACCGGTCCGGCATAAGAGGCATACGCCGCACGAGATATGCCCTTCGGCTGAAACGCGGTCGCCGATTTGGACGGCTCGGACCGCAGCGCCGACTTCGGCGACGTCGCCCATGAACTCGTGGCCGACGATGAGCGGGGGCTTGACGCGCGCCTGCGACCACTTATCCCAGTGCCAGATGTGTCCGTCGGTGCCGCAGATGCCGGCCTTTCGGACGCGGATGAGGACGTCGGTCGGCCCGATCGTGGGCTTCGCAACGTCCTTCAGGACCATGCCTGGGCCAGGTGCTTCTTTGACGAGTGCACGCATCGGTGCGGGTCATTCTCAGAGGTGGGAGCGCTCGACCTCTGTAGCGGTCGAGCTTTAGCTCGACCGCCGCGGCCTAGACTACTCTTTCTCCCAATCCTTGCGCTGGCGCGCCTTGCGATCGAGCGCTTTCTTCTTCTCGGCGAGCGATTTGGAAACGGACGCGTGCGCGTTGATGGGCGTGGCGGGCCGGACCGCACGCTTGCGCTGTATCTCGATGCGCCGCTCGATTTCCGCGATCTTCGCCTTCGTGACGCGCTTCTTCATGGGGCAGACCGATTGTGGCACGCCGGAGCGGGCGACCTTCCGGAGTCTCGGCGACCGTCGAAGGGCCTCGAACGTCCGTTCGTTAAGCCTGCTGGCCCATGCTGACCATCGACGAGGTGCTCGGCGAAGGCGGCCGTATAGCCGCCGCGCTTTCGGATTACGAGCATCGCCCGCAGCAGACCGCGATGGCGAAACTCGTCCACCGAGGTCTGCTCGAGCAAATGCACGTGCTCGTCGAAGCCGGCACGGGCACGGGCAAATCGTTCGGCTACCTCGTGCCGGCGCTGCTCTCGGGCCAACGCGTCGTCGTATCGACCGCTACGCTCGCGCTCCAAGACCAGCTCATCAACAAAGATATCCCGCTCCTGCTGCGCGCGCTAGAGAGCAAGGCGCTCGTCGTGCAGCTCAAAGGCCGTTCGAACTACATCTGTCGCGACAAGCTCGAGGCGATGCGGCGCCAGCTCGTCCTCGCGCGATCGCCGGAAGAAGTCGCCGTGTTCGATTGGGCGGAGCGGACGCAGACCGGCGACCGGGCTGAGCTCGACTTCGTACCGTCGCCGCGCTTGTGGGCCGATCTCGATACCGATGCCGACGACTGCATCATGGAGGCCTGCGATTTCTTCGGGCCGGAACGCTGCCATCACATGCGCGCGCGCGAGGAAGCGCGGTACGCGAACATCATCGTCGTCAACCACGCGCTGTTCTTCCTCGACCTCGCGATGGGCGGCGGCCTGATCCCGCCGTACGACTACGCCGTGCTCGACGAGGCGCACCAAGTCGATCAATGGGCGACGGCCGCGTTCTCGTCGTCCGTATCGCGCGCGAGCGTCGGACGGTTGCTGCGGAAGATACAGCGGCAGTACGTGTTCGACGAGCGCCTCGCGGCCGAGCTCGGCGAATCGGCCGACAACCTTTCTTCCGCTCTCGCGCGCGGCGCGTCGAACCGCTACCGCCTCGACCGCAATCCGCACGCCCTCGAGCTCATGGATCCGCTCCAGCGCGCGCTTTACCGGACGGAGAACTGGATCGAAGAGCGGTGGAAGAAGAACGCGCGCTTCCCGACGCTCGACGAACAAATCCTCGAGCGCAAGCGCGACCTGCTCACGCGTGCGGTCGTGGCGCAGACGCAGACGATCGAGCGCCTGCGTCTTGACGGCGAAGACTGGATCTGCTGGGCGGAGCGGGTCGGCGAGCCGCGCGATTCTTACGCGGCGCTATGCGCGCCGGTCGCCGTCGCGCCGTTGCTTCGCGATCTTCTGTTCGAAAAGGCGCGAAGCGTCGTCTTGACGAGCGCGACGATCGCGGTCGGCGGCGACTTCGGATACCTGCGACGGCAAGTCGGTTTATCGACGTCGCCTGCCGACGAGCTCGTCGTCGATTCGCCCTTCGACTACCCGAGCCAAGCGATGCTCTACCTGCCCGAGCGGCATCTCGATCCGCGCGATCCGCGCTTCGCGCTCGACGCGGCGCCCGTGATCGCCGATATCCTCGACGCGACGAACGGGCGCGCATTCGTGCTCTTCACAAGCAACGCCGTGCTGCGCACGGTCTCCGATCTCATCACGCCGCGTCTGCCGTTCCGATGCCGGACGCAAGGCGATGCGCCGAAGGGGCGTCTCCTCGAATGGTTCCGCGCGGAGAGCAATCCCGTGCTCTTCGCGACATCGTCGTTCTGGGAAGGCGTCGATGTCGTCGGCGAAACGCTATCGTGCGTCATCATCGACCGTCTGCCGTTCCCGCCGCCCGACGATCCGATCGTCGCCGCGCGCTCGATGCTGCTCGAAGAATCCGGCGTCGATCCGTTCGACGCGCTCATGGTGCCCGCTGCGATCGTCCGGTTGAAACAAGGACTCGGGCGGCTCATCCGCAGCCGTAGCGACCGCGGCCTCATGTGCATCCTTGACGGCAGACTGCAGACGAAGGCGTACGGGCGGCGCATCATGCAGGCGTTGCCGCCTGCAAAGCGAGTGCACTCGCTCGACGACGTCCGCTCGTTCTTGCAAGCGCCGGCTCCAGCATAGACTCTGGGGAGCGGTCGAGATTTATCTCGACCGGAGCCGACCTCGCATCGCGATCGATGGAGCGGACGACCTTGCCCTGACGACGAAAATGTAGCGGTCGAGCTTTAGCTCGACCGGAGCCGACCT